>CACYBP010000223.1 GCA_902772625.1 Oscillospiraceae bacterium | reverse complement strand
CGGAGCGCGCCGGTTTTCGCCGTATGCGTTTGAGCCTTTCAGGCGGGAAGGATCACCCGGACCGAGGCGGGAAGGATCCGGATCTCGGGATCGCGGAGCGAAACGACCTCTCCGTCGAGATTGAGGGAGATCTCCTCCGGAGAAAGGATCCGGAGGCTTTTCCGGAGAGAATGGCGCACGAAGGGGAGAAGAGGATTTTCCAGATGCTCCCCGCGCTTGAAATAGCCCACCAGCCTCAAAAAGCGCGGGATCGACAGGGTGGGGATGGTGATCACGTCCATCAGCCCGTCGTCCAGAACCGACCGGGGCGAGGCTTTGAACCCGCCGCCGTAATACCGCCCGTTGGCGGCGATGACGAAGAGATGGGGATGGGTGCCGTCCTCGATCTCCTCTCCGTCGGCGATCAGGCGGAAAAAGTGCTTCCGGCTGTGGAGCAGGGCGTCGACCAGAGCAAGGTCGTACGCGCCTTTTCCGCCCACCAGAGGCAGACGCTTGTATTTGGTCATGTAGCGGCAAACCGCAGCGTCGAAGCCCGCGGAGAGAATATTCAGACTGTGATATCCGCCCGCGAGAAGCGAGTCCACCGCCACGGTCTTTCCCGAGACCAGACGCGGAAGGTCCAGAAAATCCGCGGCGGCGTATTCCGGAAAGCTCTTGATAAAATCGTTTCCGGAGCCCACGGGAACCGACGCCAGGGAAAAACGCGGGTCGCCGAAGCCGGCGTTCAGCGCCTCGAAAAGGGTCCCGTCGCCGCCGCAGGCGTAGAGAGTCAGCTCGTCACCGCTCTCGAGCGACGCGAGCGCCTCCCGGATCAGCTCGTGCGCGTGTCCGGGCGCTTTGGTCAGGGCGTGCGAGACCGAAAGGGAAGAGGGCAGCGACGAAAGCTTTTCCAGAATAGTCCGGGTCGCGTCGCGCTTTCCGGCGGCGGGATTGATCAGGAAAAAGTGTTTCCTCATAACAAGGCTTCCTTCGGGAGAACATTTGTCCATAGTATAGCATAAAAACCGCCCCGGCGCAAGGATACGCCGGAGGAAACGCGCGGCCTTCGCTTTAAAGACGCGGCGCGTCTTTCCGGGGCGGGAAGAGAGAAAAAAGCGAGGCGCGGCCGGGTCGGCCGCGCCTTGTATTCCTGTCCTCTTGCGGTCGGAAGCTTTCGCTCTATCCGGGAAACGCGGTTTCCCGAAAGCCTGATTTACTTTTCCCAGCTTTTCGCGCGCTCCACCGCGTCGTGCCAGCGGGAAAGCAGCTCCCCGTGCCGGAAATCGGGGGAGGGCAGGAAGAGCCGGTCCTCGCTGCGCATCTTCTGAAGCGTTTCGAGATCCCAGAGCCCCGCCGAAAGCCCCGCGAGGTAGGCCGCGCCGAGAGCGGTGGTCTCGCGCTCCACCGGGCGGTCCACGGCGATGCGGGAGACGTCGGCCTGAAACTGCATCAGAAGGTCGCTGACGCTGGCGCCGCCGTCCACCCGCAGGGAGGTGATCGGGCAGGGAGCGTCAAGCCGCATGGTGTCCAGAAGGTCGTTGACCTGATAGGCGATACCCTCCAGGCAGGCCCGGGCTACGTGGGCCTTGGTGGCGCCGCGGGTCAGGCCGAGGATCGCGCCCCGGGCGTACATGTCCCAGTAAGGCGCGCCGAGGCCGGTGAAGGCCGATACGAAGTAGACCCCGCCGTTGTCGGGCACTTCGGCCGCCAGCCGGTCGATCTCGGGGGCCGAGGCCACCAGCCCCAGCTCGTCGCGGAGCCATTGGATGGAGGAGCCGGCGTTGAATACGCTGCCCTCCAGGGCGTAGGTGGTCCTGCCGCCCAGAGTCCACGCCGCCGAGGTGACGAGGCCGTGGGAGGACCGCACCGAATTTTCCCCGAGATTCATCAGCGTGAAGCATCCGGTGCCGTAAGTATTCTTCACAAGACCCGGCTCGAAGCAGCACTGGCCGAAAAGCGCCGCCGCCTGGTCCCCGGCCGCGCCGCAGATGGGGATCCCGGCCAGATCCTCGATGCCCTTGATGCCCGGCGCCACCCGGCCGAACTCGGCCGAGGAGGAGACCGGCCGCGGGAGCATCGCCTCGGGAATGCCGAGAAGCGAGAGGAGCTGGCGGTCGTAGCGGAGCTTGTCGATGTCGAAAAGCATGGTGCGGGAGAGGTTGGAATGGTCGCTGACGTGGGAAGCGCCGCCGGTGAGACGCCAGATCAGGTAACTGTCCACCGTCCCGGCCAGAAGCTTTCCGTCCTCGGCGCGCTTTCTCGCGCCGGGGATCTCGTCCAGGATCCACTTGTATTTGGTGCCGGAGAAATAGGCGTCGATGAGAAGGCCGGTCTTTTCCCGGACGTAGGGCTCCACGCCGTCGGCCTTCAGCTTGCTGCAGAAGTCCGCGGTGCGGCGGCACTGCCAGACGATGGCGTTGTATACCGGCTTTCCGGTGGCCTTTTCCCAGACGATGGAGGTCTCGCGCTGATTGGTGACGCCGATGGCCGCGATCTCTTCGGGCCGGACGCCGCTTTTCAGATAGGCGTCGCGCAGCGAGGCGATCTGCCCCTCGAAGATCTCCTCGGGATCGTGCTCAACCCAGCCGGGGTGAGGGTAATGCTGGGGAAGCGGGCGGTTGGCCGTGGCCACCGCCTTGCCCGCCGCGTCGAACACGATGGCGCGGGAGGAGGTGGTTCCCTGATCCAGGGCGATGACGTACGAGTTCATGGCGTTTCTCCTTGACTTTCGTTCGGTTGTCGGATACAATAAAAATACCGGAAGAGGAGGGATCGCCGCCGGACGGGATCCCCGAGCCGCTTTCCCGCGGCTCCGATCGTATCTTTATTGTATCACAAAAAGAGGGAAAAGGCTACCTCTTCGGAAAGAAAACCGAAAAATCAAGCCCGCCGGAGGGATTCATCATGATCATCAGCGACAGAATGAAAAAGGAATACCAGCTCCGTGCCTCCATGGAGAAGGAAAAGCTGAAGGGAGACGCGGAGATCGCCCCCTCCGACCGCGCGGACGCGATCCTGGGAATGGAGGCGGCGCTGCTTTATCTCCAGAGCGGCGTGATCCGCCACGGGGTCACCAAGCTCTTCGCCGAGGATACCGCCCTTCTGTTCCGGCACCTTTCCTCCCTGAAGCGGTTCGATCCTGAGGAGCGGGATTTCTTTGAAAAGACCGCAGCGATCCTTCAGGAGATGTTCCCGCCGGAGGAGAAGAAAAAGAAGAGAAGCCGGGGGATGAAGCGATGAGCCCCTCCTTCTGGGTGAAAAAGGCGGGGGAACGGGAGCTTCGGATCCTATGGGAAAAGAACGTGACGCGCCATCCGGACGACCCGCGCTGGAAGGTCTGGCGAGAGGAGTATATCGCCTATAACCGCTCCGGGGCGGCGGTCACCTACGCGGTGATGCGCGGCCGGGAGCCGGTGGGGGAAGGGACGCTGCTCTTTTCGCCGCTCTGCTCCGCCATCCGGGGAAGGACCCTGCTCGCCGACGGGAAGACCAGAGTCAGCCTGAACGCCCTCCGGATCGAAAAGACCTTCGAGGGAGAGGGACACGTGTCGCGCATGGTGAAGGAGATGGAGCGGGAGGCCGCGAGACGCGGCTTCCGGATCATCACCGTCGGCGTGGACGAAAGCGAAGCGCGAAACCGGGCGATCTACCGGCATTGGGGATACGACCGCCTGATCCTTTCCGAGGTGGAGGACGGCGAACGGGTGCTTTTCTTTGAAAAGCCGCTTCCGGCGCCGGAGGGCTGAGCTTTCCGGAAAGAGTTCTCCGCATAAAAAAGCAAGAGCCCCGCTCTGCGGTCGACCGCGGAGCGGGGCTTTTTGACGGAGCTTTCCCGAAAAAGGATCAGCGCACGTCGAGAAGAGAAGCGACCTTTTCGGGTTCGGTGCTTCGGAGCTGCTCCTTTCCGAGGGCGGAGAAATCCCTGTCCGAGACGATGAGATCGGCGTCCCCGGGATCCGAAACGACTTCGGAGGAGGCAAGCGAAATGAGATCGTAAAGCGAGAAGACGCT
>CACYBP010000222.1 GCA_902772625.1 Oscillospiraceae bacterium | reverse complement strand
TGGGAAAATTCGACCCGGATAAGTGGCTTGCCTACCTGGAGGAATGCTTCTGCGACGGGCTGGTACTCGGTTCCGGTGGATATATCGCTTACCACGAGACATCGATCCCCTTTCATTACCGCGTGAGAGACGAACGGTACGGGGATCTTTTCGGATACATGGTAAAAAAGGCCAGGGAAAAGGGGTACGCCGTCATCTGCCGCACCGATTCCCACGCCATCCACGAGGAGACCTTCCTTGCGCATCCCGAATGGGCCGCCGTGACCGCCGACGGAAAGCCCCGGCGGCACTGGTCGTATGAAAAAGCCTACGTCAGCTGCCCGCTCGGTCCCTACGGCTTTGATTTCATGAAGAAAGTGCACGGAGAGCTTGCGCGGCAATACGACATGGACGGCATCTTCTGCAACCGCTGGCCGGGGTCGGGGGTGTGCTATTGCAAGTCCTGCCGGGAAAGCTTTTTCGCCTTCTCGGGAAGGGAGATCCCCCGCGTGATGGACCCGCGCGAAAAGACCGTGAAGCTCTACCGGGAATGGCACGAGAAAAAGGCCTTTGAGCTTTGCCGTGCCTGGGACGATGAGATCCGGAAAGAGAACCCCGGCATGCGCTTTATCCCGAATTCCTCGGTGGGCACCGAGCCCTTCATCGACAACAAGCTCCTCGGGGATTACGCCGAGGTCCTTTACGCCGATTATCAGGGAAGAGCCGGGCTGATGACGCCCTGGTTCAACGGCCGCACCGCCAGGGAACTGCACGCCGTCCTCGGAGACAAGCCCGTGGGCGGGATCTTCTCCACCGGCACCACCGAAAAGCGGTGGAAGGATTCGGTGCAGGAGAAGGCGGAGCTGGAGACCTGGATCTCCGAGGCCGTGGCCAACGGTCTGCGGCCATGGTTCACGAAATTCAGCGTGCAGGTGTTCGACGACCGCTGGATGCCGACGGTGAAAAGACTGTACCGGAAATATCACGGCTGGGAAAAATACCTCCGGGACGCGAGGAGCAGGGCGGAGGTCGCCCTGGCATTTTCCCAGGACACCGTGAAAAAATACGCCATGGACGAACGCGACCGCCTGGTGGAAAAGCCGATCAACGGCTGGTATCAGGCTCTGATCGAGGCGCGCATCCCCTTCGACATGCTGGACAGCCACTTCTTCGACGCGGAGCACCTTTCCCGGTACAAGGCCGTGATCCTTCCGAATATCGCGGTGCTTTCAAACCGGGATCTCAAGGCGCTGCAGGCCTACGCCGAATCCGGCGGCGCCGTGATCGCGACTTACGAGACCTCGCTTTATGACGAAAACGGAAACAGAAGAAACGATTTCGGCCTTTCGGAGCTTTTCGGCGTCCACGCTTCGGGAAAGGACGCCCGGAACGTGATCAATTCCTACATCACCCTTCTCCCCGGCGTCGGCGATCCTCTGATGAGCGAAGGGTTTGAGTCGGGAGAGACCGGGGGCTGGACCGAAGAAAAAAGGATCTGCGGAAGCGAAAACCGGGTCGGGATCGCCTGGGATCCCGCGGGGTTTGAAGAGTCGCCCTTCCGGGCGGTGCCGGCTTACCCGGATCTTCCGATGGAGGAGGTCTATCCCCGGGACGTCCCGGCCGATTACGAGGAGGTCTTCTTCCGGAAGACCGGAAAAGGACGCGCCGTCTATTTCCCCGGGGATATCGACCGGTGCTACTGGGACTATCTGCTGCCCGATCTGAAACGGGTGATGACCGGCGCGGTGCGCTGGGCGATCGAGGGAGCAGACGCGGTTCGCGTCACCTGTCCCGGCCTTGTGGACGTCACCCTGTGGGAAAACCCGGAGGGACTCGCGGTGCATCTGGTGAATCTCACCTCGGTGCACGCCATGCGCGGCCCCGCCGAGGAGCTTCTGCCCCTTTCGGAACTCCGGGTGGACGTACGGAACGACCTGATCCCGGAGGGTAAGGCTTTCGCCCTGGAAGCCGGGAAGGTGACTCTTATCAAAGGGGAAAAGTATTCCTCCCTCCTTCTCCCGAAGCTTATGCTTCACGAGGTGCTGATCCTCCGGTGAACGCAGAGTAAGCCATTCCCGCCGGGTATTTGTCCGGACGGGAGCGGCGCATTATATAAAAACTCACAAGGACTCCCGCCGCGAAAAGACGGCGGGAAGGATGAAAGGAGACCGGATGATGTATCATTTTGAACCGCTGACCGCATTTCTCGAGAGCGAAGCGGCAAATTTCAGGATCCCTGCCGTGGATATGCTGATCCTGAAGGACGGAAAAGAGATCTATCGCCACGGCGCGGGCTTCAGCGACCCGGAAAAGACACGGCCGGTCTCGGACCGGGATCTTTACTGGATCTACTCCTCTTCCAAGATATCCACCTGTACGGCGGCCATGAAGCTGATCGAGGAGGGAAAGCTCTCTCTGGAGGATCCGGTGTCCCGGTATCTTCCGGCATACAGAGATCTCACCGTCACGGACGGAGAAGGGGGCGCGAGGCCTGCGAAAAACACCATGACGGTGCGCCATCTGATGACCATGACCGGCGGTCTGGATTACGACAATATGCGCGGGAACGTAAAGGACGTGCTGAAGGAAAAGGGAGACGCGGCGGGCACCTGCGATATCGCCGAGGCCTTTGCCGCGGGGCCGCTGCTCTTTGAGCCGGGAACCCGTTTCAAGTATTCCCTCTGCCATGACGTATTGGGCGCGGTGATTGAAAAGGCCTCCGGCATGAGGTTTTCCGACTATCTCCGCACGGCGGTCTTCGAGCCGCTGGGGATGAAGGACACCACCTTCCATCCCACCGAAGAGCAGCTTTCCCGCGTCTCCACCCTCTGGACCGCAAAAGGGGAGGACGACCCGGTTCCCGCGGGGAACAGAAGATCCGGCCCGCTTCCCGAGGCATACGAGTCGGGCGGCGGAGGCCTTCTCAGCTCGGTGGACGACTATATCAAACTCGGCGCGGCCCTTGCGAACGGCGGGAAGGCCCTGAACGGGGTTCAGCTCCTGAAGCCCGAAACGGTAGAGCTTTTCCGCACGCCGCAGCTGGACGCGGTCCAGCTTCAGGACATGCACGAAAGCTTCGAGCAGATGAGAGGGTATTCCTACGCGCTGGGCGTCAGGACCTTCATCGACGACCGCGGCTCCACCTGCCCGCTCGGGCATTTCGGCTGGGACGGTGCGGCGGGCTTCTATCTGATGATCGATCCGGGAAACAATCTGACCTACGTCTACGCCCAGGACGTCCTGCAAAGCGGCGTCACCTTCCATCTGATCCACGGGGTGCTGCGCGATCTCGTATACCTCGCCCTGAGACAGTAAACAAGAAATATAAGACCGCGAAGGGGAGAAGAGCGTTCTTCTCCCTTTCGCCTTGCCGGAGGAGCCCTTTCCGGACTCACGCGGCGCCATTATGCGGCATATCGGTGCATATTCATGCAGACGATTCCTGACGGAACGCGCCGAAGGCGAAGGGCTTTCTTTTCGCCTTTCACCCCCGGGAAAAAGCCCTGCCCGGATCGTATCCGCGCGCCCAAACGCCCCTTCCCGCGCGGGAGGCGGTGAAAAGCAGGCTATTCGCCGCCCGGGGGAAGGCATTCGAAGGGGGTGAAACAGACGCGCCAAAATATTTATCAAAACTATCTTGCGTCTTGGCTCCAAAACATATATAATATACGTTATCACATTCAAATGGTAGGAAATAACCCGGCGCCGCTTTCCCCGGGAGGGGGACCCGAGAAAGGATCGACATGAAGGAACCCATTCTGGAACTCCGGAACGTACGGAAAAAGTTCAAAGACACCGAAGTCCTCCGGGGGATCGATCTTGCCGCCGGGGAAGGCGAATTCATCACGCTTCTCGGCTCCTCGGGATGCGGCAAGACCACCACTCTGCGCATCATCTCGGGCCTTGAGACCGCCGACTCCGGACAGGTCATTCTGGAGGGAAAGGACGTCACCGACGAGGTGCCGGAAAAGAGAAACGTCAACACGGTGTTTCAGAATTACGCCCTGTTCCCCCATATGAACGTGGGGGCCAACGTGGGCTACGGCCTGAAGATCCGGGGAAAGAAAAAGCCCGAGATACAGAAAGCCGTCAAAGAAGCCCTGGAGCTTTGCAAGCTTCCCGGCTTTGAAGACCGCATGCCTTCTGAAATGTCCGGCGGCCAGCGCCAGCGCGTGGCCATCGCCCGGGCCATCGTCAACCGGCCGAAGGTGCTTTTATTGGACGAGCCTCTCGGCGCACTGGATCTCCAGCTCCGGCGGCAGATGCAGATTGAGCTCAAAAGGCTCCAGAAGCAGCTCGGCATCACCTTTATCTACATCACCCACGATCAGGAGGAGGCCCTGAACATGTCTGACCGGATCGCCGTGATGAAAAACGGCGTTTTCCAGCAGATCGGGACTCCGTCTGAAATATACGATCATCCGAAGAACAGCTACGTGGCAAGCTTCGTGGGCTCGGCCAATATCCTGCGGGGCACGGCGGCGTACCGGGACGGGGCGCTCTTCCTTTCCTACGCGGGCGGGGAAGCGCCGGTCACGGCGGAAAAGGACCCTCCCGCGGAAGGCGCGCCGATCGCCGTCGCCGTCCGGAGCGAGTATATCGAATTCCTTTCCGGGGAAAGCGCGGGGATCCCCGCCGTCGTCAGGGAAAAGAGCTTTTCGGCCGGAATGCTCCGCATCGCCCTTTCGCTTTCCAACGGCGACGAGATCGTCGCCAGCCGCCACGGCATCGATTCAAGCCTTTCGCCCGGGGATCACGTGGTCTTTACCTTCCCGGGGGAGCGCGCGGTAACGGTGGAGGACAGGGATGAAGAATAAAAACGTACGCCTCTTAAGGCGGGAACGCGGCGCGAACGCCGTGCTCCTCGGCCCGATGTATCTCTTCACGGTGATCTTCCTGGTTGGCCCCTTCGTCTATATGATCGTCCTGAGCTTTCTTTCCCGGGCCGAGACCTGGGGAGTCGTGAACGAATTCACCCTCCGGAATTATCTGAAGATCTTCGAGCCGACCTATCTTTCCACCTTCTGGGAATCGATCAAGCTCGCCTTTCTGGTGACGGCGCTGGTGATCCTCGCCGGGTATCCCTTCGGCTATTTCATGGCGAAGCTCCCCGCGAAGTGGAGAGGGCCGGTCCTGATGCTCGTGACAATCCCCTTCTGGACCAGCTCGCTCATGCGCCTTTACGGATGGATCGTGATCTTCCGTGCCAACGGGCTTCTGGACAAATTTCTGATGGCGCTCCGGCTTTCCGGCGAGCCACTGAAGCTTCTCTATACCTATCCGGCCGTGGTGGTCGGCATGATCTACGCGCTTCTGCCCTTTATGATCCTTTCGGTCTATTCCAGCGTGGAAAAGATGGACTGGACTTTAGTGGAGGCGGCGCGGGATCTCGGCGCCGGTCCGGTGAAGGCCTTCTTCACCGTGACCCTGAAATGCACCATGCCCGGGCTTATGACCGGGGTGATCCTGACCTTCGTGCCCTCCATGGCGCTATTCTTCATCGCCGACATCCTCGGCGGCAACAAGATCGCCCTGATCGGAAACGTCATCCAGGACCAGCTGATGAAGGTCCACGACTGGCCCTTCGCGGCGGCGCTGTCGGTGATTTTGATGCTGATGACCACCCTTATGATCTTTCTTTACCGGAAGATCACCGGAAGCAAGGACGTGGAGGGGATCGTTTGAAGAGGAAACCGGTCTTTTCCACGGTCTATCTGATCCTGGGCCTTCTGATGATGTATCTGCCCATCGTGATCGTGATGGTCTACTCCTTCAACCAGAGCAAGATCAGCTCGGTCTGGGACGGCTTTTCTCTGAAATGGTACGCGGAGCTTTTCAAGGACCGCGCCTTCGGAAGCGCTCTGGTGAACAGCCTTATCCTCGGCGGCCTTTCCAGCCTCTTCGCCGCGGTAATCGGCACTATGGGGGCCATCGGCACCGCCCGGGCTTCCTTGCGGGGAAAGGGGATCATGGCCTATATCGCCACCCTTCCGATGCTGACCCCGGAAATCATCCTCGGGATGATCTTTCTCGCGTATTTTTCACTCATCGGCCTTCCCTTCGGCATGACCACGCTGGTCATCAGCCACACGGCCTTCTCGATCCCCTACGTCTTCATGCAGGTCAGGGCAAGGCTTGCGGGCCTGGACCCGAGCTTTGAGGAAGCGGCGCGGGATCTCGGCGCGGGCAGAGCGCGCTCCTTCTTCGATATCACCCTGCCCCTGATCCTGCCCGGCATCGTCTCCGGGATGCTCCTTTCTTTTGCCATGAGCATGGACGACGTGATCGTCAGCGTCTTCGTCACCGGCGTCAAGGTCAACACCCTTCCGGTGGTCATCTATACCCAGCTTAAGACCGGCGTCACGCCCAAGGTCAACGCACTCTGCACGCTGATGTTCTTCGCGACCCTGATCTTAGTCCTGTTATCCGCCCTTCTCGGCCGGATCGGAAATACCAAAAAAAGCAAATAGGAGGAAGTATGAAAAGAATCGTTTCGATTTGTCTGGTCCTCGCCATGGCGCTTCTTCTCTTCGCCGGATGCTCCGACGGTGAGAAAGAAAAAACAGGCGGAACCCTGAACCTCTACACCTGGGCCGAAATGTTCGATCCCGACGTGCTCGCCGGCTTTGAAGAGGAGACCGGGATCAAGATCAACTACACCAACTTCGATTACGACGAGACCATGCTCGCCCGCCTTGAAGCCGCCGAGGGCGGGGATTACGACCTCGTCATCGCCGACGACTACATCATCGAGACGGTCATCGCCGAAGGTCTTGCCCAGAAACTGGACAAATCCAAAATCGAAAACTACGGCAACATCAATCCCATCTATCAGGGACAGTTCTACGATCCCGCGGACGAGTATACCGTCCCTTACGGCGCGGGGGTCCAGACCATCGTCTATAACCCCGACAAGATCCAGATCGACGTCAAGGGCTACGGCGATCTCTGGGACGCCGCGTTTGAAAAGGATCTCGCCATCATCGCCAATTACCGCGTCATCGTGGGGATGGCCGAAAAGGTCCTGGGCTACAGCTACAACACCAACGATCTCGATCAGATCGACGAAGCCGGAGAGCTTCTTTACAAGCTGGCTCCCAACATCCGCCTGATCAAGGACGACAACGTCCAGGACGATCTGGTGTCGGGCGAGGTGGACGCCGCGGTCATGTACACCTCCCAGGTCACCATGGCCAAGCTTGCCGACCCGAGCCTGAAGGTGGTTTATCCCGAGGAGGGCATCGGCTTCGGCATCATGGGCATGTTCATCCCCTCCAAGGCGCCCAACGCCGACGCGGCGCTGGCCTTCATGGATTACATCCTGCGCCCCGAGGTCAGCAAAGCCAGCTTCGAATACCTCGGCTATTACTGCACCACCAAGGCGGCGGACGACCTGATCTCCGACGAGTATAAGGAATTCCTGGTGCTTCCTTCGGATTTCAAGGCCGAGGACATGGAAATGATCGGCAATATCAGCGCTGAGGCCGCCGAGAAACAGGACGCCATCTGGACCCGCTTCAAGGATCTGTGCGAATAAAAGCGAATAGAAATGATTGACGCTGAAAGAGTGAAGAAGACCTTCCTGGATCTCGTATCGGTGGACGCCGAAAGCGGCGAGGAGGACGCGATCCGGAAGGTGATGCTGGAAAAGCTCCGCGCCCTCGGGATCGAGGGAAAGACCGACGGAGCGGGGAATATCGCGGCCTTCCTTCCCGGAACGCTCCCGGGAGATGCGATCCTCTTTTCCTCTCATCTCGATACCGTCCGGCCGGGAAAGGGGAGACGCCCTGTCGTCCATCCCGACGGAAGGATCACCTCGGACGGGACCACGGTGCTCGGCGCCGACGACGCCGCGGGGCTTGCGTCGATCCTGGAGGCGCTGGAGGCGATCCGGGAAGAAAAGCTTCCCCACCGGGATATCGAGCTGCTCTTCCCGGTGATGGAGGAGATCTATGGCAAGGGCTCCCGGAAGGCCGATCACGCCGCCTTCCGCGCGAAGACGGCCTACGTTCTGGATCTGGACGGACGGGTGGGGACGGCGGCTCTGGCCGCGCCCACCATCCTGTCGCTGGATATTACGGTCAGGGGGCGCGCCGCCCACGCGGGCTTTGCGCCCGAGACCGGGATCAACGCCCTGACGGCGGCCGCATGCGCCCTCTCAAAGCTTTCCACCGGACACGTTTCCCGGGACACCACCGTGAATTTCGGCATGATCGAGGGCGGCAAGGGCGTCAACATCGTTCCCGCCGCGATCAGGATCCGGGGCGAGATCAGAAGCCTGCGGCATGAGGAAGCCCTCCGGAGAGCCGACGGGGTGAAGGAGGTCTTTCAAAAGGAAGCGGAGGCGCTCGGCGCTTCGATCGATTTCGCTATGACCGAAGAGATCCGCGCGTACCGGGTAAGTCCGGACGAGCCGGTGGCGAAGAGATTCGCGCGGGCTTGCCTTGAAAGCGGCCTCGGCGAGCCTTCTTTCACCGATACCTTCGGCGGAAGCGACAACAACAATTTCTGCCTCTGGGGGATCCGGGGCATCGTGGCGGCCAACGCCATGAACCGGGTGCACACCACCTCGGAATACACCGAGATTCCCGAGCTTGAAAGGTGCGCTCTGCTCACCCTGAAACTTATGACCATGGGAGAAGATTGAGAAAAATGAAGGTGCCTCTCCGGTATCAGATCACCGAATACGACTGCTGCCCGACCTCGATCCTGAACGGGCTGAGCTATCTTTTCGAGCGAAAGGAGATCCAGCCCGAGGTGGTGCGGAACGTCAACCTCTATTGTCTGGACACCTACGGAGACAACGGGCTGTGCGGTATGAAGGGCACGACGCACACCGCCATGCGCTTCCTCACCGAATGGCTCGACCGGTTCGGAAAGACCGGAAGACTCGCGCTTTCGGCGCGGTATATTGCCCGGGAGGAGGTCACCCTACGGGACGGCGGCCCTCTGGCCGAAACCCTTCAGGGGGGAGGCTGCGCCGTGGCGCGGATCGATCTGGACGGATGGCATTACGTTCTTCTGACCGGACTCGACCGGGATTCGGTCTATCTTTTCGACCCCTATATCCTTCCGGAGCCCTTTCCGGTGAAGGGCGTCCGGGTGATCCGGGACCACGAAGAGGAATATAACCGCATCGTCCCCCGGGAAAGCTTTTCCACCGAGGAC
>CACYBP010000221.1 GCA_902772625.1 Oscillospiraceae bacterium | reverse complement strand
GCGCGGTGGCAAGACGGCTCGGGATCCCTTATTACGTCTTCAATTTCAAGGAGGAGTTCCGGGAAAAGGTGATGGAACCCTTCGCAGACGCCTATCTTGCCGGGATCACGCCCAACCCGTGCATCGCCTGTAATCGCCACCTGAAATTCGCGAAGCTTCTGGAGCGGGCGAAGATCCTCGGATGCGACGCGGTGGTCACCGGCCATTACGCCCGGATCGCGGAAAAAGACGGCAGGATGCGCCTTCTCAAGGCGAAGGAGCCGGAGAAGGATCAAAGCTACGTCCTTTATCAGATGGATCAGGAAACCCTGCGGCACGTGCTTTTCCCCCTGGGGGAGTATTCCAAGGAGGAAACGCGCCGGATCGCGGAGCAGAACGGCTTCCTGAACGCGCGCAAGCCCGACAGCCAGGATATCTGCTTCGTCCCGGACGGCGATTACGCGAAGGTGGTGGAGACCCTTTCCGGCCTTCGGTCAAAGCCCGGGGATTTCGTCCGGAGCGACGGAACGAAGCTCGGGCGGCACAAGGGCGTGATCCACTACACTGTGGGTCAGCGCCGCGGCCTCGGGATCGCCGGCCCCGCGCCGTATTACGTGATCCGGATCGACGTACCCCAAAACCGGGTGGTCCTCGGCTTCAAAGAGGAGCTTTATTCCGCCGCGGCGCGGCTCGGCGAGGTGAACTGGATCGCGGGGACCGTGCCGGAGGAGCCGGTGCGGTGCGGCGTGCGGATCCGCTATCATCATCCGGAGGAGGCCGCCACGGTCTTCCCGGAGGCGGACGGCACCGCTCGCGTCCTTTTTGACAAGCCCCAGCGGGCAATCACCCCCGGACAGGCGGCGGTGTTTTACGACGGAGAAGAGGTCCTGGGCGGGGGAGTGATCCTTCCTCCGGCCGGGGAAGACCGAAAGGGGGAGGAGAAGCCGTGATGATCTCCACCCGGGGCAAATACGCCCTGCAATTCATGATCGATCTGGCTGAAAACGGCGGCGGGGAAAGATGCGTTCCCCTGAAGGAGATCGCCGAAAGACAGGATATCTCGGTAAAGTATCTGGAACGGATCCTTCCGGTGCTGGTAAAAAACGACCTGATCCGCGGGATCCAGGGCAAAGAGGGCGGCTACATGCTGACCCGCGCGCCCGAAGAGTACAAGGTGGGGGAGATCCTGCGGCTCGCCGAGGGGGATCTTGCGCCGGTAGCCTGTCTGGAAAGCGGGGCGCCGCCCTGCCATCGCACCGAGGCGTGCCGCACCCGCCCCCTCTGGGATCACCTCAACACCCTGATCAACGACTATCTCGACGGGGTCACCGTGGCCGATCTCATGGAAACGCGATAGAAAAAGACCGGCGGATGATCCGCCGGTCTTCTGCTTATTCTTCCGGTTGCGTTTCCTTTTACTTTTCCGGTCATTCCAATTCGATGCTGCCGCCGGTTTCCAGCGTTTCCCCGTTGAGCAGGAGAAGCTTTTCGGCCAGCAGCCGGCAGAAGCCGCCCACCACCGCCGCGCTGACGATCAGCTCCTCGGTATTCTCAGTGGCCAGCTCGGTCTTTTCTTCGTGATCGAGGATCGAGGCGGCCGAAAGCCGGACCTGGTCGCAGAAGTACCGGGCGATGATGCGGTGCCTTTTCCGGTAGGCGTCGTAGTAGACGTGAAGCTGGTCGCTGGAAAGCTCCAGCGGGATCATGGTCTGCAGCGTCGCGATGCTCAGACTCTGCTTCAAGGTGCAGATCAGGATCAGATACACGATATGGATGCGGTAGTACTTCTTCTTGATCGGCTCGGGGATGACTTTTTTGCGGACGTAGTTGTTGATGGTGGCGGCCGTGATGAACTGCTCCTCCTTCAATTCGGGGGGCAGATAATCCAGATACTCCTTCAGAAGCGCCGTCACCTGTTCCATATACAGCCCGAAATCCGGGATGTCCTCCCAGGCGGGGAGTTTGTAGTGATCCATATACTTTTCCCAGCGCCGAAGCTTTCCCGCGATCAGTTCCTTGTCATAGGTCATGCCGTCCGCCTCCTCTGATCAGCTCTCTTTTTTCACATTGTAGCAAAAATGATCCGGGAAATCAAGAACAAATTTTCTTTTGACACTTGACATAATACAAAAAATCTGCTAATCTAATCATGAAGATTAGATGCGATGGCTTTGCGGAGGAATTCGCGGGCCGGGAATCCGGAGGAAAACATGGAAGATACTGAATTCCGTTACGATACGCAGCTTCTGATCGAAGGACACGATCTGGATGAGGATGAGATCAACGACTATTTCCGCGCGCATTTTCAGGGCGACTGTCTTCTGGCGGTGGGGGACGAGGATCTGATCAAGATCCACTTTCACACCAACGAGCCCTGGAAGGTTCTGGAATACTGCGCCTCCCTCGGCGAGATCTTCGATATCGTCGTGGAGGACATGGACCGGCAGGCAAGAGGGCTGAAGGGCTGAAGAAGTCCGGAGAAAGGCGGTGCAAAGCATGAAAAGAGAAACCATACCGATCTTTTTTTCGGTGGACGACAGATATATCCCGTATCTCGCAGTGGCCGTTGCTTCCATCCGTGAAAACGCGTCGGAGAAGTACGATTACCGGCTCCACGTGCTGCACGTCGGGGTTTCGCGAAAGAACCGGAACCGTATCGCGTCTCTTGCGGGGGACCACTTCACCGTGGAATTCTCCGACGTGCGCGAGTATCTTCTCAGAATGAGCGGACGGCTCCATCTCCGGGATTATTACACCGTGGCGACCTATTTCCGGTTCTTTATTCCCGATCTCTTCCCGGATTACGACAAGGGAATCTATCTGGACTGCGACGTGGCGGTGAACGGAGACGTCTCGGAGATCTACGAGACCGGGCTGGGCGAAAATCTTCTCGGCGCGGTCACCGAAGAGGTCATGACCGACATTCCCACCTACGGGCGCTATTCCCGCGAGGTATTGGGGATCGAGCCGAAGAACTATTTCAACGCCGGCGTGCTTCTGATGAATCTTCAGAAAATGCGGAAAGAAGGTCTTCTGGACCGTTTCAGTGCGCTTCTGGACCGGCGTCACCTGCCCGTGGCGCAGGACCAGGATTACCTGAATCTGCTTTCCGCGGGGCGGGTGGTCTATCTGGACGGCAGATGGAACAAGACTCCCTTCCCGTACGCTCCGGAGGAGGAGCCGAAGCTTGCGCATTACAAAATGAGCATGAAGCCCTGGCATTATCGCGGCGTGAAATACGAGGATTGCTTCTGGCGCTACGCGGCGAAGACCGCCTGGTACGAGGAGCTTCTGGCCGAGCGGGATTCCTATACCGCACAGGACGCCGCCCGGGACGCCCTGCAGGGCGAAAACCTTCTCCGCCTTGCCGAAGAGGAGATCGAAAAGGCGGCGCGGGAAGAGCAATTCTTCCCTGCGGTATTCGCGTGAAGGAGAGGGGAACCATGGAAAAATCACAGGACCGGCTCGCCATTCTGGATAAGATCGAAGAATACGAAAAGCGCGGATGGTTCGATAAGGACGTGGAAAACGATCCGCCCACCCGCCCCCTGAAGCCGGGAGAGTGCGACTATCTGGCGGTGAAGCGCTCCACCAGGATCCTTACCGAGCTTTCCAACCGCGTGGCAAAGCGCCATTTTGACAAGAAGATCAAAGAAGGGGAGCTGATCATCAAAAGGATTCGGGGGATCGATAATTACCTCGCCATCCGGGATCAGGGCGCGATGATCACCTGCAATCATTTCAATCCCTACGACAATTACGCGGTCTTTAAGGCCATCGAGCCGTATCTCGGCAAGCGCCGTCTCTATAAAGTCATCCGCGAGGGGAATTACACCTCTTTCCCGGGACTCTACGGGGTGTTTTTCCGGCACTGCAACACCCTTCCGCTGGCCGCGTCCGTGCCGGTGATGAAGGAATTCCTTCACGCCGTTTCGGTGCTTCTGAAGCGCGGGGAGAAGATCCTGATCTACCCGGAGCAGGGGATGTGGTGGAATTACCGGAAGCCCAGACCCCTGAAGCCCGGCGCCTTCCGCTTCGCGGCCGAGGCCGGAGCCCCGGTGCTGCCGGTGTTCATCACCATGGAGGATTCGGACAAGATCGGCGACGACGGCTTCCCGATCCAGGCCTATACCCTGCATTTCCTCCCGGCGATCTTTCCGGACAAGTCTCTTCCGGTCCGTGCGGAGGCCGCCAGAATGGCCGAAGAAAACTACCGGATGTGGAAAGAGGTCTACGAAAGGACCTACGGCGTCCCGCTTACTTATACCACCGTGGAGAAATAAACGATGTTTTACGCCGCCGTTATTCTGATAAGCGATCTCCTGATCCTCGCTTTGAATTATTTTCTCCGGGGCGGCGGGCTTCCGGCGCTCGGGCAAGCCGCGCTCGCGTCCTTCGGCGGGACGGTGATCGTGATCGCCGTCGACGGGCTTTTTGCCTTTCTTCTCCGAAGGCTTCCGGGAAAATGGTTCGCCCCCGGGGCGCGTCTTTTCCGGGTGGGAAAGAAGGAACGGACTTTCCTCGGGAAGCTCGGGGTCAAAAGGTGGAAAAACCTCGTGCCGGAGCTTGGGTGCTTTACCGGGTTTCATAAGGACAGGCTCGGCGATCCCCGGGACGGGGAAAGGCTCGGCCGGTTCCTTCTGGAATCCAATTACGGCGTGGTGATCCATCTGGAAAACGCCTTATGCGGCCTTTCCCTTCCGCTCTTTCCCTTTCTCAGGCCCTTTTCGGTCTGGTTCCCGATCTTTTTCGTGAATTTCGTCCTGCATCTTCTGCCGGTGGCGATCCTCCGGTACAACACCCCGCCCCTCCGGCTTCTCTATAAACGGAGCGGGGGAGAAGTAGAGGACTGAAAAAGCAAAGAAAGACCCCGGCGCGATAAGCGCCGGGGTCTTCTTCTTTCCGAAAGCTCAATCCTCCGCGGGCTTCTGCTTCCTGGCCTGATGAAAGGCGTAAAGCTCTTCGGTGGCCAGGGCGAATTTGGTCACCGCGAAATCACGCCCCTCGGGATAGACGTAAAAAGTGTCGTTCAGGGTGTTCAGATCCACGCAGTCACCGTATTTTCCGAGATATTCGTACTCGATGTGGCAGGAATACAGGCTTTCGGAGGGGAAAAAGACCTCGAAGGGCTCTCCCCGGTCGTTCCCCTTCAGGGTGAAGCCGGTCATATCGTGAGTCAGGGTCCCCTTGCCGAGATCGATATACTTCTTCGGATTGGGCAGAGCGTCGATCCGCACCGGGCCGGAAAAGAGGTAAGTCCCGCTCTCCACCTCCCGCCGGACGTTTGCGCGCTCCCACTCGTACCAGTCGGGGATATGGGAAAACGCGGTCTCGCCCTCCGCGGCGGAAAGCTCCCCGTACTCGTCCATGGTCCACTCCTTGCCGCAGGCCTCGCACCGGAGCGTGATCCCGTGGGAGGTCATGCGGTATTCGCTTTTGCAGGCGGGACACTGATAAAGGACCTTGTGAAGCCCCTCGGCGCGTTTCGGGTAAGAAATGCGTTTCCGCCTCTCCTTCTGCCAGGCGAAATCGTCGTACCGAAAGGCCTTTTCGATGGCGGCGGTGACCTCCTCATGGGTGTGGGCCTCCAGCTCTTCGGGGGTGAAAAGACAGGTCATTTCGGCCTCGGTGCCCTTGAGACGGTGATCCGGCAGGTTCCAGAAGGGGGAATTCACGTGGTGCCCGTGGCAGATCAGGGTCACCACCGGGATCTTCAGGAGCTTGCAGAGCTTTCCCAGCGAGGCCGGCAGCACCGCCGTGGTGCCGCAAAGCGAGTAGCGCGCCTCGGGGTAGATCACGGGGATGTCGCCCCTGTCCCGGACCCGGATCAGCTGGCGGATCAGAAGGGTGTCCCGGGTGAATTTCCGTTTGCAGATGCAGCCGATGAACCGGAGCAGCCATTCGCGCTTCAGAAAGCCGTCGATGGCCACCACGAAATTGGTGCGGTGGGGGAAGGTGGCCTTCAGAGCCACCGAAAAATCCATGAAAGCGTTGTGGTTGCAAAGGAGCAGATAGGGCGGCCGGATCCCCTCCATACGGATCTTTT
>CACYBP010000220.1 GCA_902772625.1 Oscillospiraceae bacterium | reverse complement strand
TTCCTGAGCATTTCGGGCTCCGACTTCGTGGAAATGTTCGTGGGCGTGGGCGCGTCGCGCGTGCGCGACCTGTTCGATCAGGCCAAGAGAAGCGCCCCGGCCATCATCTTCATCGACGAGATCGACGCCGTCGGCCGCCAGAGAGGCGCGGGCCTCGGCGGCGGGCACGACGAAAGAGAGCAGACCCTGAACCAGCTTCTGGTGGAGATGGACGGCTTTGCCCAGAACGAGGGCGTCATCATCATCGCGGCCACCAACCGGCCCGATATCCTCGACTCGGCGCTTCTGCGCCCGGGCCGCTTCGACCGCCAGGTCTATATCGGCCTTCCCGATATCAAGGCCAGAAAACAGGTGCTGGAGGTCCACTCCCGGAGAAAGATTCTGGGTCCCGACGTGGATCTGGACGTGATCGCCAAGACCACCGGCGGGTTCTCCCCGGCCGATCTGGAAAACCTTCTGAACGAAGCGGCGCTGCTTTCGGCGCGCCGTCAGAAAAAGGCCATCGGCATGGATGAAATGCAGGAGGCCATGATCAAGGTCATCGCCGGCCCCGAAAAGAAGAGCCGCGTGATCTCCGACCGGGAAAAGAAGATCACCGCCTATCACGAGGCGGGCCACGCCGTGGCTTCCCACTATCTGGAAAACCACGACCCGGTGCATCAGATCTCCATCATTCAGCGCGGCAGGGCCGGCGGCTACACCCTTTCCCTGCCCACCGAGGATAAAAACTATTCCACCAAGGCCGAAATGCTGGACGAGATCGTCTCGCTGCTCGGCGGGCGGGTGGCGGAAAAGGTCGTTTTGGGCGACATTTCCACCGGCGCCTCCAACGACATCTCCCGGGCCACCGACATCGCCCGCAAGATGGTCACCAAGTACGGCATGAGCGACTCCCTGGGCCCGGTGGCCTACGGATCGGATCACGACGCGGTCTTCCTGGGAAGGGACTTCACCAGCACCCAGGAATATTCCGAGACCGTGGCGGCCGAGATCGACAGCGAGATCCGCAACATCGTGGAAAACGCCTTCGAACGCTGCGAAATGATCCTGCGGGAACACGGCGACAAGCTGGAAAGCGTGGCGCAGTTCCTTCTGGAGCATGAAAAGATGGAAGAGGACGAATTCCTGGCGGTCATGGAGCCGGGCACGGCGCCCGGGACGGCGGAGGACTCCGCCCCCGCCGGGGAAGAGCACCCCGCTGAATAAAGAAAAGAGAAAACTCCCCGGCGCGGCGGGACCGCGCCGGGGACGTTTATTTCTGCGGGGATAAAAGACGCGAAAAGAAAAGTCCGATTGCATTTTCCTCCGGTTCGTGTTATGATGGAACCATCAAGCGAAAGGGGATGGAAAATCGTGCTGGATCCCATGAGGGGGAAGTGGAGCCGGGAGCGGGCCTGGGCGTGGTACGACGCGCGGCCCTGGATCCGCGGCTACAACGGCCTTCCCTCCAACTGCGTCAACCGCACCGCCCTCTGGCAGGAATACGGCCACGAGGAGGTCTTCCGGGAGCTCGAGCGGGAATTCGCTCTCGCGCGTGAGACCGGCTTCAACGCCGTGCGCGTCATCGTGCAGTTCGAGTGCTGGCGGGAGGAGCACGACGCCTTTATGCGGCATCTGGAGGAATATATGACTCTGGCCGCGAAATACGGCCTCGGCGTCATGCTGACCCTCGGAAACGACTGCACCGTGCCGCGCTCCCGGTGGAAACCGGTGACCTTCGGCGAGCAGAAGGTGGACTGGGGCTACCACAGCGGCATCAAGACCGGGCCGCACACCGGCGATTACACCGAGCCGGGCTACCAGCTTCTGGACGATCCCGCGATCGAGCCGCTCTATTACGAGATGGTTGATGAACTGGCATCCGTATATGCGAAGGATGAGCGACTGCAGATCTGGGACGTGTGGAACGAGATCGGCAACAGCAACCGGGGCATGATGAGCGTGAAGGCCATGGAGAATTTCTTCGCGATCTTACGCGCGCACGATCCCATCCAGCCTCTCACCGCCGACGTATGGAGCTACTCTCCGGACAAATCCGCGATCGCTTCTCCCGAGCAGGAGCGCGCCGCCGAGCTTTCGGACGTGATCACCTATCACGGCTACATGAACTTCCCGAGTCTGGTGGTCGTCACCGAGATGCTTCAGGAAAAGTACGAAAGGCCCCTGATCAACAACGAATGGCTCAACCGGATCCTTCACAACGACGTGCGGGAGATCTACCCCTTCTTCTACAAGGAGAAGATCGGCTCTTATCCCTGGGGCCTGATCGCGGGGTATTCCCAGACCTACGAGCCCTGGGGCGGCCTTTACGCCCGGTATATGGAGGGCGATCCCGATATCGACGTCACCAAGTGGCAGCACGATCTGTACCGGTTCAACGGGCTTCCCTACGACCGGAAGGAGATCGAATTGATGAAACGCTTCGCTCTCCTTGACGGGGAGCGCGAGGAGAGAAAAAAGAACAAACAAAAATAAAAATACAAAGGAGAAAAGATCATGAAAGAATTCGGCGTACAGCTCTATTCCATCCGCAACGAATTCACCACGGTGGAAAAGACCCGCGAGGCGTTCCGCGCCCTGGGAAGCTTCGGCTACACCCAGGCCCAGACCGCCGGCACCTACGACTTCATCTCTCCGGAGCTGTTCCGGGAGTACGCGGACGACGCGGGCATCCGGTTCGTCGGCACGCACTATAACTGGGACCGGATGGTCCACGACGTGGAGGGCACCGCTCGCTATCATCAGATCCTCGGCACCGACGAGATCGGCATCGGCGGCTTCGGCACCCCGACGGCCGAAAGCCTGAAGCAGTTCATCCGCGATTTCAACGAGCTGGGCGAAAAATACGCGAAATACGGCATGAAGCTTTCCTATCACAATCACTCCGGCGAGTTCTCCAACCAGTTCAAGGGCATCGAAGGCAAGACCAAATTCGATTACCTCATGGAAGGGCTCGATCCGCGCTACACCTGCTTCAATCTGGACGCGGGCTGGGCGCATCTCGCAGGCGTCGACGTGTACGACCTGATGAAGAGGCTGGAGGGCCGGATCAACATCCTGCACATCAAGGACATCCAGGCCGATTATGAATACGAGATCAACGGCGTGAAATTCCACGGCCCCGAACGGATCGAGATCGGCTCGGGCAACATGAATTTCAAGGGCATCATCAAGGCCGCCGAGGCCTGCGGCGTGAAGTATTTCGTGGTGGAGGACGAGTTCTATTCCACCGGAAATCCCGTGGAATCGGTGAAGATCAGCGCCGATTACATCAAGGCCAACCTTCTGGAAAAATAAACCCCTGCGG
>CACYBP010000219.1 GCA_902772625.1 Oscillospiraceae bacterium | reverse complement strand
GAGTTGCCGGTGATGGAGATATCCACGCCCTCTTTGTGCATGATGGCGACGCCTTCACGGACGTCGTCCGCGCCGTAGCAGCGGACCTGAGCGCGGTCGCCGTCGGAATACTTGTATTCCTTGACGATCTTGAGATCGCCGGTGAAGTAATCGTACTCGGTCTGCACGTAGGTGAAGCCGTTGATGCGGGAGATGATCATGGCGGCGTCCTTGCCCAGGCCGTTCAGAATGACTCTGAGGGGATTGGTGCGGACCTTGTTCGCGTTGTTGGCGATCTTGATGGCGCCTTCGGCGGCGGCGAAGGATTCGTGGCCGGCCAGGAAGGCGAAGCAGGCGGTGTCTTCGGAAAGAAGCATCGCGCCGAGGTTGCCGTGGCCGAGACCGACCTTGCGGTTGTCGGCAACGGAACCGGGGATGCAGAAGGCCTGCAGACCGATGCCCAGAGCTTCGGCAGCTTCGGCGGCGGTCTTCACGTTCTTTTTGATGGCGATGGCGGCGCCGACGGTGTAAGCCCAGCAGGCGTCCTCAAAAGCGATGGGCTGGGTCTCCTTGGCGATGGTGTAAGGGTCGATGCCGACCGACTTGCAGATGTCGGCGCATTCTTCCACAGAGCTGATCCCATACTCGGCGAGGACAGCATTGATCTTATCGATTCTTCTTTCGTAATTCTCAAAAAGTGCCACTTTCTTGTCCTCCTTCTTATTCTTTTCTGGGGTCGATATACTTCGCGGCTTCCTTGAAGCGGCCGTAAGTCCCGGTGGCGGCCTTCATGGCTTCGTTGGCGTCAACGCCCTTCTTGATGGCTTCCATCATTTTGCCCATGTGGACGAATTCGTAACCGATGGTCTGGTCGTCGGCGTCAAGAGCGATGCGGGTGACGTAACCTTCGGCGATCTCCAGATAACGGGCGCCCTTGGCGCGGGTGCCGAAGTTGGTGCCGACCTGGCTGCGAAGACCCTTGCCAAGGTCTTCAAGGCTGGCGCCTACCGGAAGTCCGTCTTCGGAGAAGGCGGTCTGGGTGCGGCCGTAAACGATCTGGAGGAAGAGCTCGCGCATGGCGACGTTGATGGCGTCGCAGACGAGGTCGGTGTTCAGCGCTTCCAGAATGGTCTTGCCGGGAAGGATCTCGGAGGCCATGGCGGCGGAATGGGTCATACCGCTGCATCCGATGGTTTCCACAAGGGCTTCCTCGATGACGCCGTCCTTCACGTTCAGCGTGAGCTTGCAGGCGCCCTGCTGGGGAGCGCACCAACCGATGCCGTGGGTAAGACCGGAAATATCCTTGATCTCCGTGGCTTTGACCCACTTGCCCTCTTCGGGGATCGGAGCGGGACCATGGTTAGCGCCCTTGGCGACACAACACATGTTTTGTACTTCGCTGGTGTAGTTCAATTTGATGACTCCTTTCAGAACGATTGCCGCCATGCTCCCTTATCCGGAAACTCTGGCGCATAACAGCCTTATATCTTCATCATTATACCATCCGCATGCCGCCTTGTCAAGGAAAAGGATAACGCAAAGAAGCCGGTCGGGCGAAAATCCGGGCGGTAATTTTTCCCGGAAAGCCCCGGGAAAGGAGTTTTTTCAATATAGATTTCTTGCGCGGAGGGCTTTTCTATGCTACAATAAGTCTAGCCTCTCCCGGCGCCGATATGCGCCGCGGGATGATACTGTGTAACGTAAGGAGACGAAGGGCATGATTTACGACGCCAAAAAGACCGAAAGGCTCTCGCCCGAGCTTTTCAAAAACCCCACCGCGGATTTCCGCGGCGCTCCCTTCTGGGCCTGGAACTGCAAGCTGGAAAAGGACGAGCTCCTGCGCCAGATTGAGATCCTGAAGAAGATGGGCTTCGGCGGCGGGCATATGCACGTGCGCACCGGCATGGCCACCACCTATCTAAGCGACGAATACATGGATCTGATCAAGTCCTGCGTGGAGAAGTTCAAATCCGAGAACATGCTTGGCTGGCTTTACGACGAGGACCGCTGGCCCTCCGGCGCGGCGGGAGGCTACGTGACGCGGGATCCGGAATACCGCGCCCGGTATCTGCTTTTCACCCCGTATTCCTATGAGGAGGAAAAATCCTCTTTCGACACCCTTTCCTCCACCGCCAAGGCGGTGCGCACCGGCAACGGGAAGCTCGTCGCCCGCTACGACGTCACGCTCAGCGAGGACGGATATCTCTCTTCCTATAAGCTCCTTTCCGACGGGGAAGAGGCGAAGGGCGACGTCTGGTACGCCTATATGGAGACCCCGAACCCGAATCCCTGGTACAACAACCAGACCTACGTCAACACTCTGGACAAAAAGGCCATGGACCGGTTCATTGAGATCACCTACGAGGCCTATCTCAAAACCGTGGGCGACGACTTCGGCAAGGCGGTCCCCGCCATCTTCACCGACGAACCGCAGTTTTCCCACAAGACCACGCTGAACTTTGCCCATGACAAAAAGGACATCACCCTTCCCTGGACCGACGATCTTCCGGACACCTATCGCGCGGCTTACGGCGACGGACTGCTTGAAAAGCTGCCCGAGGTGATCTGGGATCTTCCCGGAAGCGCTCCGTCGGTGACCCGCTACCGCTATCATGACCACATCGCCGAAAGATTTGCCGAGGCCTTCGCCGACAACTGCGGCAAGTGGTGCAAAGAGCATAATCTGATGCTCACCGGCCATATGATGGAGGAGCCCACTCTGGAAAGCCAGACCGCCGCTCTGGGCGAGGCCATGCGCTCCTACCGGTCCTTCGGGCTTGCGGGCGTGGACATGCTCTGCAACCGCTACGAATACACCACCGTGAAGCAGACCGCCTCCGCCGTCAACCAGTACGGCCTGCCCGGCGTGCTCTCGGAGCTTTACGGCGTCACCAACTGGGATTTCGATTTCCGCGGACACAAGACACAGGGCGACTGGCAGGCGGCTCTCGGCGTCACCATGCGCGTGCCGCATCTTTCCTGGGTCTCCATGAAGGGCGAGGCGAAGCGCGATTATCCCGCGTCGCTGAACTATCAGGTGCCCTGGCATGAAAAATACGCCTACGTGGAGGATCACTTCGCCCGCGTGGCCTCGGCCATGACCCGGGGCGAGCCCTTCGTGAAGGTCGGTGTGATCCATCCCATCGAAAGCTACTGGCTCCACTGGGGCCCGGGCGAGCAGACCCGCCTGGTGCGCGACCGGATGGATGAGAATTTCCAGAGCTTTATCGAATGGCTCCTCTTCGGCACCATCGATTTCGATTATATCGCCGAATCCAACCTGCCCGGACAGTGCGAAAAGGGAGCGTCCCCCTTCCCGGTGGGGAAGATGCGGTATGAAACCGTCATCGTGCCGGATATGGAAACCATCCGCTCCACGACCCTCGACCGTCTGGAGGCCTTCCGGGACGAAGGCGGACGGCTGATCTTCGCCGGAAGGATCCCGACCCTGGTGGACGCCGTGCCGAGCGACCGGGCAAAGCGCCTTGCCGCCAGAAGCGAGTGCATTTCCTTCGACAAGATGGCGCTTCTGGAGGCGCTGGAGAGCGAGCGCGTGGTGGAGATCCGCGCGGCCAACGGCGCCCTGACCGGGAACCTTCTCACCCGCATGAGAAAGGATCACACCGGATACTGGCTCTTCGTGGCCAACGGCCG
>CACYBP010000218.1 GCA_902772625.1 Oscillospiraceae bacterium | reverse complement strand
GAAACCGGCTGGCTTTCCGGCTCAGACGTGGGTTCGGGCCCCTTGCTGACGATGAGATCCACGGTCTCGCCCGCGCGTACCACCGATTCCTTGGCGATGGACTGGCCGATGACGGTACCCACGGGGGCGGTGGGATCGTATTCCTCAAGCACCTGATCAAACGGGATCTTTTTATCCGAAAGCTCCTTGATGGCGTCCACGAGCTTCTTGTCCAAAAGATCGGGCATCACCGCGGGTTCCTCGCTTTCACCCGAGCTGATCACCACCACGACGACGTCGCCCTTGCGGATCGGGGTGCCGAGCTCCGGTTCGGTGCGGATGACTTCGTTCATGGGCACCGTCTCGGAAACCTCGTACTTCGGCTCGATCACCACTTCGCTGATCTTGTTCTGAATAAAGAGAGTGGAAAGCTTGTTCGCGGCCTCGGTATAATCCAGACCGATCACGTCGATCATATTGATCTCCCGGATGCCGAGGCTGATATCCACCGTGATGGTGGCGTTGCTCTTGACGGTGGAGCCGGCGATGGGATTCTGGGCGATGATCTTCCCTTCCTCCTGATCCTCGCTGTAGGTCTCCTCGCCCTTTTTGATCTTCAGGAACTGATACTGCTCGTTGGAGGAAAGCTCTTTTACAACTTCTTCGTAGTCTTTTCCCACCAGATACGGGACCTCCACCGGTTCGCCGGTATCGGTGCCGCAGCCCTTCAGGAGCGACAGGAATACCACCACGGCCACGATCATGAAGATCAGAGCCGACAGGATCCCCGCCACCACGGGAAGCTTTTCGTTATACTTGAATCTGGCCTTCTGCCGCCGGAGCTTGGGCGATTCAGCCTTGTAATTGCCCTTCTCGTCCTCTTCAATGTCGCCTACCACCTTGGTGGGAAGGGTCTCGCTTTTTTCCTCCTCTTCCTTCCCCGCGAAAAAGCCCACGGGATTGAGAGGGTTCGCTTTATAGCTTTCCAGATCGGCCAGCATATCGGTGGCCGAGGGATACCGGTCCTCCGGCCGGGTGGCCATGGCCTTGAGGATGATGGCCTCCAGTCCGGGCGTGACGTGCGGGTTCTTCGCGGAGGGAGACGGCGGTTCGGCCGACAGATGCTGGATCGCCACGGCCACCGGCGTATCGCCGGTGAAGGGAAGCTCTCCGGTCATCATCTCGTACATGATGATGCCCACTGAATAGAGGTCGGCCCTGCCGTCGGTGGCGCTGCCCTTCGCCTGCTCCGGCGCGATATAATGCACCGAGCCGAAGGCGTTCTGGCTGGTGGCGGAGGTCTGCTGGTGATTGGCCATGCGCGCGATGCCGAAGTCGGTGACCTTCACGGTGCCGTCGCGCAGGATCATCACGTTCTGCGGCTTGATATCCCTGTGGATGATATTCCGGGAATGGGCGTGCTCCAGAGCCTTCAGGATCTGGGTGATAAAATGCTCCATCTCGGCCTCGGTGAGAATACCCCGCTGCTGCATATACTGCTTCAGGGTGATCCCGTCGATCAGTTCCATCACGAAGTATTCCATCCGCCGGGTGATGCTGACGTCAAAAATGCTGACGATATTGGGATGGCTCATGGCCGCCACGGCCTCAGCTTCGGTGTGGAAGCGGCTTCTGAGCTCTTCATCCTCCAGAATCTCATCCTTCAGTATTTTAACGGCAACAAACCGGTTCAGCTTGACGTCGCGGGCCTTATACACCACAGCCATGCCGCCGGTGCCGATGATCTCCAGCATTTCGTAACGGTCGTCAAGTACCGTTCCCAAATAGTTTGCCATCTTTCAGCACGGTCCTTTCTTTGGCAGATGCGATCTCAGGTCAGAGGCGGAACAGGACGACGGTGATGTTATCTCTGCCGCCGGCCTCGTTTGCGCCGTTCACGAGCCTTTCGCATGCCTCTTCTTCGCTCTCCGCGTTCCGGACGATCGTGAGGATCTCCTCATCGGAAAGCATGTTTGTAAGCCCGTCGGAGCAGAGGAGCAGACCTTCCCCCTCTTCCATGGCGAGCTTGAAGATATCCCCGTACACCTCGGGATCGGTGCCCACGGCGCGGGTGATGATATTCTTGTTCGGATAAGTGTCGAACTGTTCTCTGGTGATGGTGCCGTTGCGGAAAAGGTCCCCCGCCAGAGAGTGGTCGTCGGTGACCTGTCTGATGCCTTCGTCAATCTTATAGGTGCGGCTGTCCCCCACGTTGATCACGTAGGCGCTGCCGTTCACCACCAGCGCGGCGGTCAGAGTCGTTCCCATACCCATGTACGCAGGATCGGACACCGCACGGGTAAACACGGCGCGGTTGGCCGCGGTCACGGCGTTCCTGAGGATCAGAACCGCTTCTTCTCCCTCGGTTTCCGGCGTGATCGCGTCCCAGACGAAATCCACGAAGTGTTCTATGGCAAGGCTTGCAGCCTCCCGGCCGCCGTTCACGCCGCCCATCCCGTCGCAGACCACCAGCAGGGCAATATTCCTTTCAAAGTCCAGCTTCACGCAGGAGCTGTCCTGGTTTTCTCTTCTCTTGCGACCGATGTCGGTCTTGCTCCACGCCTGCACAGGTACTCACTCCTTCGAACCGGGATTCCGGCTGAGCTTGAAAAGCGCCGGACGCGCGCCGGGCGTTTCCGGTCACGCTTCACTATACGCGAAGGCCGCTTCAGGGTATGCGGATCGGATACGGTTCCACAATAATTATTATATCTTTCCGGGGATGTGTTGTCAACACCATTTCACCTTTTTCGCGCTTTCCGGATCGGATCAGGTCTTCCCCTTCAGTTTGGAAAAGGACATGGTGACCGCGCGGAAGCTTTGAAGGAGCTTCCCGGCATACGAAAGATCGGGGATCAGCCCGCCCGCGATCAGCTCTTTTCCGAGGGCGTTTTCCAGGGTCGGCACCAGATCGAGCAGGGTTCCCGGCATGACCTCCACGAAATCGGGAGCGGCGTGGGCCACCGCTTCCGCGCTTTTCGAAAGGGCGAAGCTGTCGATGAGAAAGATACGCTGAATGGCGGTGATATGCTTGCGCTTCAGAGCGGAGATCACCGCGGGCTTGATGGAGATCGCCCCGGCGGGATTATACTTCTGGGAGACGTATTCGGCGCCGTATTCGTCATCCGAAAGGCCGTTGATCCGGTCGATATGCAGAATGATCTTCTTCTCTTTTTCTTTTGCCCGGCGGAACACGCTGTCGAGAAGGGCGATGTGCACGTTCATCAGAACGCAGACCGGAAGATCGCTTTCCAGGAACTCTCCGTAGGCCCGGATCCCGTCCACAGCCGGGATCACGCCGCGGATGTACTCGTTATCCATCGTTTTCCCCTTCCTCCTCTCGTTTATACAAAAGCGCGCCCAAGGGCGGGACAGGAATTTCGCCTTCACTGAACACTTTTCCGGTCAGAAGATCCCTTGCGCGGAAGGGAAGGCGGAACAATTCGATCTCTTCCCCCGCGTTCATGAAGAGTCCCACGCCACGCCGCCAGGAAAGCGAGAGCCGCGCGCCGCGGGCCTCGCGGTATCCCGGGCGGGAGGCGGAGAAGACCTTCTCCTTCTCCCTGATCTTCGCAAGGAGCCGGTACCAGTCAAGGATCTCCGCGTCGCTTTCCTCCGGAAGGAAGAAAGAGCGGTTCGCGGGATCCTCCAGCCCCTCGGTTCCCGCTTCGTCGCCGTAATAAACGGTGGGTGACCCCAGATGGGTGAAAAGCAGAAGCGAGGCAAGTTTCAGTCTTTTCTTCGCAAGCTCCAGCCTTTCAGGCGGCAGACGGTATTCCGCCCGCTTTCTGAGGTCCTTCGGCGCAAGCTCCTCCGCCCCGCCCAGGACCGACAGGATCCGGGGCGTATCGTGGGTGCCGAGGAGATTCATCAGCGATCTTTCCGCCCGGAAAGGATAGTTTTCCGATATCCCGAGAAGAATATTCCGGAAGGCTTCGGCATCCTTCTTCAGAAGATAGGCGAGCACCGCGTCCCGGAAGGGATAGTTCATCACCCCGTCCAGCTCGTCGCCCAGAAGATAGGTCCTTCTTTGACCGTAGGCGATCTTGACCGAGGCGTCCTCCCACACCTCTCCCAGGATAAAGGCGTCTTTCTTCTCCTCAAGCGCGGCTTTTTTGATCTCCCTGATAAAATCGTCCGGAAGCTCGTCGGCGACGTCAAGCCGCCAGGCCGAGGCCCCGAGGCGCAGCCATTTTCTGACCACGCCGTCCTTTCCCGTGATGAAGCGGCGGAAGGACGGAGCGTTTTCATTGACCGCCGGCAGGATCTTCACGTCCCACCAGCAGGCGTAATCGTCCGGAAAGCTTCTGAATTCGTACCAGTCGTAATAGGGCGAGCTTTTCCCCTGGTAAGCCCCCGGACCGGGATAGCGCCCTTCCTTGTTGAAATAGACGCTGTCGGAGCCGGTGTGATTGAAAACGCCGTCGAGCATCACGCGCATGCCCGCCTCCTCCGCTTTTCGGCAGAGGAAGACGAAATCCTCTTCTTCTCCCAGCATCGGATCGATCTTCATATAGTCCGCCGTGTCGTAACGGTGATTTGAATGCGACGAAAAGATCGGATTGAGATAGAGGGTCTTCACGCCGAGCGATGCCAGATAGGGAAGCTTTTCGGCGACGCCCCGGAGGTTCCCGCCGTAAAAATAATCGTTGGGCACGTCCCCGCCGGGCAGCACGGTCTTATAAGGCCTTTCGTGAAGGTCCGGGACCAGCCTTCTTCCCGGCAGGGCTTTCCGCCCGCCGGAGATCGCGAAGCGGTCGGGAAAGATCTGATAGGTGATCCCGTCGCCGAACCACCCGGGCACCCGGGCGTCCTTATCGTAGACCGTGAAGGAGAAGGGCCGGTACGTATCGTAGGTCAGTACGCCCTCCCCGCCCCGGTATTCTTCCCGTGCGCCGTAGTAGGGCTCGGAGACCTGAGTGGTGACCCGGAAAACGTAATGATAAAGCCCCGGTTTTGAAAGGCTGAATTTCACGCGGTAGAGATCCCGTGCCTCCTCGCGCCGCTCCCACAAAAGCGGAAGCGCGCGCGCCTCTTTCTCGCCGTCGTGCCGGAGAAGAAGCTCCACCTTCAGGGGCGCCATCCGGCGGCTTACCGAAAGGCGGAGGGTGATCCGGCTTCGCAAAGCCACGGCGCCGAAGGGCTTTTTGTATTTTTTGTCGCGCGAATCGTAATAGAGCAGAAGCTCGGAATCCATAAAGTCAGGGCCTTTCTTCAAAGAATCTTTACTCAGGCGGGATCTTCTTCGGCGCGCACGGCCTGCCCGGTCCGGGTGAAATAGATCCACCGTTCGGTCACGGGAAGAGAGGTCATGCGCGTCAGAGCCTCGGCGTAGACCGCAAGCTGGCGGTGATAACCGCTTTCAAGGAGATGCTCCCGGGCGTCCCCCCCCGGAGAGAGCCAGTCGGTCTTGTAATCCAGAAGGATCAGCCCGCCGTCCTCTTCAAAGGCGGCGTCCACGATCCCCTGCAGGAGAAGCGATTCGCCCTTTCCCCTGGCTTCGTCGGAGATCCTGCCGGCGTCCTCGGTCAGGGTGAATTTCAGCTCGCGGTAGATCTTTTTCGATCTCTGCATCCGCTTTCCGAGGTCCGAGGAGTAGAAGCTCATGATCGAAGCTTCGTCGACGCTTTTCCGCTCGGCCTTTGAAAGATAGCGCTCCGCCTCCAGGCGGTCCAGCTCCCGCGCGATCTCCGCAGGCGAGGACGCCTTTCCGGGGTCGACGAGCCGGAGCGCGAGATGTACGGCGCTCCCCTTCTCGGCGGCCGAGAGACCCTTTTCGGTCATGAAGCCGGGACGGCGGAAAGCGAAGCTTCCGGGCTGACGCTTATTCTCAAGCTCCTCCGCGATCTCATGCCTTTGGATCTCCGATGCGGTGCTTTCATCGGAAAGCTCTTTGGAACGGGCAAACGCCTTCTGCCGGAAAACCTCGTGGTTTTTGATCTCGGTCGCGGTGATCTTGGTGGGAAGCACGGCGGCGTAGGAAAAGGGATACGGCTCAAAAAGCTTATCGGGCAGAACGAGCGGCTCGGCTTCTTCTCCGGACGCACTGCCTTCCGTCTGCCCGCCCGCCGCCGCTTCTTCCTCCGGAAGCTCCCGGCGGAAGGTAAAAAGCAGATCGGAAGCCCCGTCCAGATCGGGTTCGGAACCGGTAAGGAGGTCGTTTTTCACCTTTCCGGTATCCAGCGACGCCGCCAGCACCCACTCTGCGTAGCACCGGAAGGGCGAGACGTGATCCTCCGGGCGGTCGAGATCGGCCACGTTTCTGAGAAGCTTTCCGGAATCCTCGCTCACCGCGAAAAAGACCAGACGCTCCATGGCGCGGGTCATGGCCACGTAAAGCACCCGCAATTCCTCCGCGGTCTCGGCGCGCCGTTTCGCGGCGTTCACCGCCTCGAAGACGAAGGTCGTATACCGGATCTCCTTTTCGGGCGAATGAAGCTTGAAGCCGAAGCCCAGCTCCTTTTCAAAATTGACCGGCTCCCGGTTTCTGTCCATAAGAAGATCGGAGACCGTGTCGGCCACCACGACCACCGGGAACTGAAGCCCCTTGGATTTGTGAATGGTCATCACCCGCACGGCGTCCTTTCCGGTGGAGGGCGAAACGCCCTCGGGCTCACGCCCGTTCTCCACCGCCAGCGCGGCGCCCCTGAGAAAAGCCGAAAGCCCGCCCGCGCTTTCATAGGTCTCCGCCAGAGACGCGATGCGGTAAACGTTCTGAAGCCTCGCTTCCCCGTCCTCACCGGCCGCTATCAGGGAGGAAAGCGACAGTTCGTCAAAGATCCCCCGGATCAGAAGGCCCAGGCGCTTTTCGGTCCTCTCCCGGCGCCAGCGGTCGAGCTTTTCCAGGAATTCTCCGGATTTCCGGTCGCCCGCGTCCCGTCTCACGCGTAAGGCGCGGATCAAAGGCTCTTTTTTGAGTCCGGCGCGCACCCACGCAAGCTCTTCGGGCGAGAAAGAAAAGGCCGGCGAGGTCAGCAGGGTGAGAAGCGCCACATCGTTATAGGGATTATCCACCACCGAGAGAAGATTCAGGACGAATTCCCCCTCCGGCGTGGAATAGAGGCCCACCGCTCCTTCGGCGGTGACCGGCACGCCCTCCTCCCGGAAGGCGTTTTCATAGAGATCGAGCCGTCCTTTTCCGCTTCGGAGCAGTACCGCCGCGTCCCGATAGGTCATGGGGCGATCGCCTTCTTTATCGGGCACACGAACGCCCTTTTGGACGAGAGCCTTGACGTATCGGGCGATGGCGCGGGCCTCGTAAAGGCGGCGGTCGTCGGCGGATCCGTTCTTGTCCAGAAGGTAAAACTCCACGGGGACGCTTTCTGACGCCGGGCGGCCGCGGTAAAGATACTGATCCCGGTCGTAGACCAGGCCGCCCCATTCCTTCGTCATCAAGCGGGAAAACACGCGGTTCACCGCGTCGATGACCCCGTCGGTGGAGCGGTAATTCCGGTTCAGCGCCTGCTTCCGGTCGCCCTCCCCGCCTTCCTCCAGAGGGCGGTATGCCTCGAGCTTCCGAACGAAGCCCTCGGGTTCGGCGTAGCGGAAGCCGTAGATGCTCTGCTTGACGTCGCCCACCATGAGGAGATTGCGGCGGTTGCCGGTGACGGCCCGGAAGATCTCGTCCTGCAGGCTGTTGGTATCCTGATACTCGTCGACGATCACCTCGTCGTACCGTTCCGAAAGGCGTACGGCCTCTTCGGTGGGAACGAGATCGCCTCCCGGCGTCCGCCTCCACAAAAGACCGTAGGCGTATTGAGACACGTCGTCGAATTCCAGCACGCGCCGGTCGGTCTTTTTCTCAAGAAATCTCTCCGCAAAGGCGTTGACCAGCTTTTCAAGCTCCAGGGCCGCCGGACGGAGCTCCCGGAGGATCCCCCGGCAGGTCTCCTCGTCGGCGGAATAGATCTTTTCCTGCTTTTTGATTTCGGCCTTCAGCCGGTCGCGAAGCTCTTTATATGCTGCCCGGCGGGCCTTGACCTCCTCCGGAACCTTTCGTTTTCCCGAGGGAAAAGTCGGAAAGGCGAATTCAGAAAAAGCCGCGCGAAGCCCCGTCCAGTCGTATTCCGCGTCGAGAGCGCGCCTGATCCCCGCCGTTTCCTCCTCCAAAAGGGTCACGTGCTCCTCCAGCCCCGCAGGGTCGGGAAGAAAGGCCGCGCGGAGGTTTTCATAAGAAGTCAGGTATCTCTGAAGAACGCGCCGTGTCTGGTCGATCAGAACACGTCCCCACAGGGTCTCCCCTATGCGTTCCGGAGCCGTTTCATACCGCGAGACGGCCTCGCGCAGTTTCAATTTCGGTTCGGGCATGCTTCTGAAGGCGCGGTAAGCCCCTTCGATCATCCGGCAGAGGGCGTCGTCCCGTCTGCCGCGGGAAAAAAGCTCTGCCATGCGCAAAAAGTCCGGCGACGCTTCGGCGTATTTTTCCTCCAGAAGCTCTTCCAGCACCTGATCGCGCAGATCGCCGATCTCCTCCTCGCCCGCGATCCGGGCGTCGGGGCTGATGCCGATCAGATTGAAGTTTTCCCGGACGATGCCGAGAAAGAAAGAGTCGATGGTGGTGAACTCCGCCGCGTGGATCAGCTTTTGCTGGCGCGCGAGGTGCCGGTTTCCCGGGTCCTTTTCCACCGCCGCGCGCAGAGCCTCGACGATGCGGCTTCGCATCTCCTCGGCGGCGGCGTTGGTGAAGGTGATTACCAAAAGACGGGAAATATCCCGCGGATCGTCCTTGCGGGTGATCAGGCTGAGGACTCTTTCCACCACCACGGCGGTCTTTCCCGATCCGGCCGCGGCAGTGACCAGAAGGGCGCCCTTGCCGCTTTCAAAACCGATCACGGCCTTCTGCATCTCATTCCATTCAGGCATTCCCGTCGTCCTCCTCTCCCTCTTCGGCAAGCTTTTCCATAAAGTCACGGCAGCGCATGCCCGAAAGCTCGCGCCGGAGGCCTTCGTCCTTGCCGGGATAGACGCGGCAGACCGGGCGGAAGCTGCAATAGGCGCAGGCGTCGTTCGCGCCGAGCAGATAGGGGTCGGCGTCCACCCGTCCCTTCCGGAGCTCTTCGTTCATCTTCCGGAGGGTCTTTTCCATATGGCGCCGGATGGCAAAAAGGCCGTCGACGTCCACGGCGTTGGAATCGGCGCGCACGCTTCTTTCGCCGTCCCGCGCCTTCACAACCGTCAGGGGAAGCTTTCCCTCCGGGCCGAGATAGCCCGGATCCATCGCCTCCCAGATCGCGGGATCGCGCACCGAAAGGCCCTTGTAGCGCAAAAGCTTCGCCTTTTCCTGCCGGATCTCCTCCTCTCCCGCGTCGGGCGGCAGAGTCGGAAATTCGTTTTTGGAGGGCAGGTAGAAAAAGCCCGCGGGCTTCGCGCCGGGCTCCTCCCGCAAAAGCTCGAAAAGATAGAGCGGGAGCTGGGCGTTCAGGCCGTAATAGAGGTCTCCGAAGGTGAAATCCCGGCTTCCGGTCTTATAGTCCACCACCCGGATCCAGGGGCCCTCCGGGGTCTCCCAGCGGTCGGCCCGGTCGATCCTCCCCGTGACCGCAAGCCCGCCCTCCGGGAAGGAATAGCGGATGGGTTCGCCTTCTTTTCCGCCGAAGCCCTTTTCAAACACGTAGGGGACGAAGCGGCTCTCCTTCAGTTCGCCGTACATCCGCACGGCCAGCTTTTCGGCGTCGGATCTGAGTCTTTTGAATAAGTATTCGATCCTCTTTGTCAGGAATTCCCCGGTTCCGAAGACGCTCAGATAGAATTCGTCGCTGAACCGTCCCGTAAGCTCCCGGATCTTCTCTTCGGAGAAGCGGGAAAAGCCGCCCTTTTCCGCGACGTGACGCCCGAGCTTTTCAAAGACGAAATGTATGAATTCCCCTTCCTCAACGGCCGAAAGCTCGGCCTCCCGAAACTCCCGGACGCCGAGCCCGTATTCCAGGAAGAAGGCGAACCGGCAGGAATGATATTTTTCGATCCTGCTGGGAGAGGTGACGATGGGGTCGCCGTAAAGGGCGCGCACCGCGGAGGGCGAAAGCGGATCGTAATTCCTTTCCAGAAGGTCCCTTCCCTTTTCATAGACGCGGATTCCCTCT
>CACYBP010000217.1 GCA_902772625.1 Oscillospiraceae bacterium | reverse complement strand
CCTCACTTGAGGGGATCGCTCTGCCGCGGATCCTGTGCCCGCACACGGGAAGCGTGAAATCATAGACAGGCTCTCCCTTCAGGCGCGCAAGAGTCTCCGTCAAGGCTTTTTTCATACGCCTTTCGGGGTCGTTATAGAGCACGAGAACGTGGGGAAGCTCCAGGGAAGCCTTCTCCCTTACGCGGACGCGGGGCGGAAGGCGTTCGGGGACCGTCTTTTCGGTGGCGCGGATCAGCGCCTTTTTTCGGGGATCGAAATCGTATTCCTCCAGATCGATCGTGCCGAGAAGGCCTTCCCGGAAGAGCCCGGTGGACTGCTCGCGCTCTATATAGAGATAGGAATCGGATATCTCCCGGAAGATCCCCGCGTCTTCGTATCGCTTCATGCAGCCGGAGATCGCGGAAAGCATCCTTTCCTCACCGGCCGTGCCGAGGTAAGCCTCCGGCAGCACGAGATCCAGCGCCGTGGGGTTCCTGCCGGCCGCCTTCCGGAGAGATTCCCAGAATTCGGGCTCCGACGTATGCTGATCCACCGGCGGCGCGCACCAGGAGGAAAGATATTCGGCTTTCGGCACGAGGATATCCGCGGGATAAAACCCGGTGGGATGGAAGGCTTTTTGCATCACGGTCTCAACCGTCCTTTCGATTTCTGATCCTGAAAGATCGCACCGGACCCGCCGGAAGCGGGCAAATGAACTGCATACGCATGGGAAAAACCGGCGACGGGAAATATTATAAGCCTTTCTTCGTCTTTTTTCAATGCCGACTCTTGATTTTTCAGCCGTGCTGTGGTAGAATTCTTAAGGCAACCAAAAAATAAAGGAAAAGGAGTATACGTTTATGCCGCTCGTAACCTCTACCGAGATGTTCAAAAAAGCGTATGACGGCGGATATGCCATCGGCGCTTTCAACGTTAACAATATGGAGATCGTCCAGGGCATCACCGAAGCCTGCCAGGAAGAAAAAGCCCCCGTTATCCTCCAGGTCTCCAAGGGCGCCCGCGCTTACGCCAACCACAACTACCTGGTGAAGCTTGTCGAGGCCGCCGTGATCTGCTGCCCCGATATTCCGATCGTTCTTCATCTGGACCACGGCCCGGATTTCGACACCTGCAAGGCTTGCATCGACGGCGGTTTCACCTCCGTCATGATCGACGGCTCCTCCCTCTCCTTCGAGGACAACATCGAAGTCACCCGCAAGGTCGTTGAGTACGCCCACGCCCACGGCGTCGTGGTGGAAGGCGAGCTCGGTACCCTGGCCGGCATCGAAGACGAAGTCAGCCATGCCGTCGGCTCCTACACCCGTCCCGAAGAGGTCGAGGAATTCGTCTCCAAGACCGGCGTCGACTCCCTGGCCATCGCCATCGGCACCTCTCACGGCGCTTACAAGTTCAAGCCCGAGCAGTGCACCGTCAACGAGAAGGGTCTTCTCGTTCCGCCTCCGCTCCGCTTCGACATCCTGAAAGAGGTCTCCCGCCGTCTGCCCGGCTTCCCGATCGTTCTCCACGGCTCTTCCTCTGTTCCCCAGGATTACGTCAAGATGGTCAACGACAACGGCGGCAAGATGCCCAACGCCATCGGCGTTCCCGAAGAGCAGCTGCGCGAAGCCGCGAAGCTTTCGGTCTGCAAGATCAACATCGACTCGGATCTGCGCCTTGCCATGACCGGCACCATCCGCAAGTTCTTCAACGAACATCCCGACAAGTTCGACCCGCGCGAGTATCTCAAGCCCGCCCGTGCCAACATCAAGGAGCTAGTCCGCCACAAGCTGGTCGACGTTCTCGGCTGCGCCGGCAAGGCCTGATCTCCCGATAAGACAAAAGAGGTTCCCGGTTGCGGGTTCTGCAATCGGGAACCGTTTTTTGAAGCCTTTTCCCTATCTTATTATCCGATTATCCGAAAGGAAGAAACGCTTATGCCCTCTCCGGCCAAAGAAGAAAAGAACTTCCGAAGCGACGTTATCGAAATGCTGGAGGTCACCTATGGCGCCACGCTGAAGGACGCCACGGCGTCGCAGCTCAACAAGGCGATCGCGGCGGCGGTTATGCAGAAGCTTGCCAAGAAGGCGACCGCCTTCAAGAAGGAAGCCGCCGCGGAGAACCGCAAGAGAGTTTATTATCTGTCTCTGGAATTCCTGATGGGACGGATGCTGCGCAACAATCTCTATAACCTCGGTCTGGAAAAAGAGGCCGGGGAGATCATCCGCGCCTGCGGCTTTACCCCCGACGAAGTCTATGCGGAAGAAACCGATCCCGGACTTGGCAACGGAGGTCTCGGAAGGCTTGCCGCCTGCTACATGGACGGCCTGACCTCCTGCAATTACGCGGCCTCCGGCTTTTCCATCCGGTATGAATACGGCATTTTCCGCCAGAAGATCGTCAACGGATGGCAGCTGGAGCTGCCGGACCTCTGGCTGGAGGACGGAAGCGTGTGGCTCGCGCCGCGCGAGGACGAGACCATCCGCGTCAGATTCGGCGGACAGGTGTCCGAGCATTTCACCAGCTCCGGCGCGATCATCAATCACTACGGATACGAAGAGGTCCTGGCGGTCCCCTACGACATGTTCATCAGCGGCCACGGCACCGAGGCGGTCAACGTCCTGAGGCTCTGGTCCGCGCGGGCCGAGGACGAGATCGACATGGCGCTTTTTGCCCGGGGCGAATACGCAAAGGCACTCGAGCACAAGAGCAACGTGGAGGCGATCTCCAAGGTCCTCTACCCTGCCGACGATCACGTGGAAGGAAAGATCCTGCGCATCCGTCAGCAGTATCTTCTGGTTTCCGCCACGCTGCAGCAGATCCTCCGGGAGCACTATCTCACCTACGGACGCTTCGACAATCTTCCCGACGTAGCGGCGATCCACATCAACGACACTCACCCCGCCATGTGCATCCCCGAGATGCTCCGGCTTTTGATGGACGAATACGGCCTCGGCTGGGACGAAGCCTTCTCCATAACCTCCCGTACGCTTGCCTACACCAACCACACCGTCATGTCCGAGGCCTTGGAGAGATGGCCGGTGGAGATCTTCAAAAGCCAGCTCCCCCGTATTTACAGCATTATCTGCGAGATCAACCGCAGACTGATGATCGACCTTGCCGAGCACGGAATCACCGATCCCGGCAAAGTGGAGTATATGTCGATCTGCTCCCGGTACGAGGTGCGCATGGCGAATCTCTGCCTGGCTTCGGTCCACATGGTGAACGGCGTTTCCGAACTGCATTCCAGGATCCTTCGGGAACAGGTGTTCCGCGACTATTACGCCTACCGCCCGGAGATCTTCACCAACGTCACCAACGGCATCGCGCACCGCCGGTGGCTCTGCGAAGCCAATCCGGAGCTTTCCGGTCTGATCACCGAGCTGATCGGCGACCGGTT
>CACYBP010000216.1 GCA_902772625.1 Oscillospiraceae bacterium | reverse complement strand
GAAGGACGCGCCGATGCCCGCCGGGGCGTCCACCAGAAGATAATCGCAGGAGGCGAGAAGCTTCTTTGAAAGAAGGCGCATGTCTTCCTCACTGACTTCGATCTTTTTCGCCGGAGCCGCCAGGAGCGAAAACCCCGGGATCTCCGGATGCGGGGTCAGGGCTTCCTCCGGCTCCGCTCTTCCCATAAGGACGTCCGAAAGATCGTAAAGGGCGTTTTCATAAAGCCCCGTGTAGATATCCAGATTGCGCATCAGAAGATCGGCGTCCCAGGCCACGACCCGTCTCCCCGAAAGGGCCAGGGCCGCGGCGATCCCCGCGCAGAGGGTGGATTTCCCGCTTCCCCCCTTGCCGGAGGCGAAGAGATACGCCCTCGGAGACGCCGGAAAGCGGGGCGAAGAGAAAACGAACTGATTCATGCTTTGTCCCTTTCCTTGATCTCGCTGATGTTCTTTTCGGCGTCGCGGTGATAGACCGCCGCCGTTCTCCCCAGCGCCCTGACGTGCTCCCCGAGCTTTTCGGCCAGGACCACCGAGCGGTGCTGGCCGCCGGTGCAGCCCACGGCGAAGACCAGGGCGGCTCTCCCTTCGGCGTCGAACTGCGGGATCAGAAAATCCGCAAGGGAAAAGAGCCTCTCCTCAAAGCGCTTCGTGGAGGCGAAGGATTCCAGATACGTCTCCACGCGCGGATCCTTGCCCGAAAGTCTGCGCAGCTCCGGCACGTAGAAGGGATTGGGCAGAAAGCGCACGTCGAACACGAAGTCGCTTTCGGGCGGGATGCCGTATTTGTACCCGAAGGAGATCACGTGGATCAGCATCTCGCTTTTCCCCTCCCGGTCGAAAAGCGAGGTCACGTAATCCCGCAGCCCCGAGGCGCTGGTGGAGGTGGTGTCCACCAGATAATCGGCCCTTTCCCGGACCGGGGCGAGGATCTCGCGTTCCAGCCGGATGGCCTCCGGGAGCGACCGGCCCTTTTCGGCCAGGGGATGGCGGCGGCGCGTCTCTTTATACCGGCGCAGGAGCACCTCGTCGCTGGCCTCCAGAAACATGACCGAAGCCGGGATCCCCCGCTCCCGGAGCTTGTCCAGGGCGCGAAGGATCGCGTCGGCCGAGGGAGTCCCCTCCCCCGCCAGCACGCGCACGTCGGTGACCACCGCCGTCTTTTCATAACGCGGCCCGCCGGCCGAGCAGATCTCCGCCAGCACCGGGATCATATCCGGGGGAATGTTGTCCACGCAGTAGTAGCCGAGATCCTCCAGCACCACCGACGCCCGGCTCTTTCCGGCGCCGGAAAGACCGGTGACGATCAGGAATTCCACGGAAGCGCCTCCTCGTAAAGAAATTCACCCAAAAACTCCACCTCGGGCTCGAGGCGGACGCCGTACCTCCCATAGACCTCCCTCTGCACCGCACGGACCAGTTTCAGAACGTCCTCAGGGGCGGCGCCGCCGGCGTTCACGATGAAGCCCGCGTGCTTTCTTGAGACCTCCGCGCCGCCTATGCGCATGCCCTTCAGCCCCGCGTCCTCGATGAGCTTTCCGGCGAAATATCCCTCGGGCCTTTTGAAGACCGAGCCCGCGCTGGGGTATTCCAGGGGCTGGGCGGTCCGGCGGCGGCGGGCGTATTCCTGCATCTCCGCGCGGATCTTTTCGGGATCTCCGGGGGCGAGGCGGAAGGAGGCCTCGATCACCGCGCGCTCCGGCTCTTCTTTATAAATGCTTTCCCGGTATCCGAACCGGTGCTCCGGCCCCGGGATTCGGACCGTTTCTCCCCGGAGGAAGGAAAGACTTTCGGAAAGGACGTCCGAAACGCTCCTCCCGTAGGCGCCGGCGTTCATATAGACCGCGCCGCCCACGCTTCCCGGAATGCCCGAAAGGGCCTCCATCCCGGCAAGTCCCTTTTCCAGGGCGAGGCTCGCCGCCCGGGAAAGAAGGGTGCCCGCGAAGGCGCGAAGGACGACTTCTTCCCCCTCCTTCTCCGCCGAAAGCGGTCCGGGAAGCGTCTTGACGACAAGCCCCGGGTAGCCCCCGCCGCCCACCAGAACGTTGCTGCCGTTCCCGAGGATCCTTTTCGGGACCTCCGCCTCTTCCGAAAGAGCCAGGGCCCGGATCATGGTCCCGGGATCGGACACTTCGGCCAGGAGCCGGACCGGCCCTCCGGTGCGGAAGGTGGTCAGGGCCGCGGCGTCAGCGTTTTCCCGGACCGGGATCCCCTCCTCCCGCATCCTCCGGGCGAGGGACAGAAGCTTGTCTTCCATGGGCGTTTCTCCTTTCGGCGGGCCCTTTTCCGGGCGCCGCCGTTCCTTTTTCCTTATTATAACAAAACCCGCCGGAGAAATGAAGGGCTTTTTCCCGCCGCGGGCTCTTTTTTCTTGCGCTTTCCTCTTTCATCTGATATAATGCCGGAAAAAGCCGGGCACTTCTTTTCCGGAAGCTTTCCGACCCGGAAGAAAGGGGATCCTGCCGGGATGAAAAAGTTCTTCTCAATCCTGCTCGTTTTCGCGTCTCTTCTCACCCTGCTTCCCGCCTGCGCGAAGGAAGAACCCGAAGAGCGGGAGATCAACGGCAAAAAATACGTGCTGACCTTCTTCGACGAATTCGAGGGGTCAAAGCTTGACAAGAAAAAGTGGGAGCTCTGCCCCGAATGGCAGAGACAGGACGTGGGCGGATACTGGGACGACGGCATGGTCTCGCTCCGGGACGGCAATCTCGTCCTGACCGCCGCGATCCGGGAGGACGGCACCCCCGTCAGCGGCGCGGTCAGAAGCCGTGGGAAGTTCTCCCAGAACAAGGGCTTTTTTGAGGCGAAATGCAAGCTGCAGAAGGCCTCGGGCTTCTGGGCAGCCTTCTGGCTGATGGACGAGGACATGAAAAACGAGCCAGGCAACGGCGCGGCCGACGGCGCCGAGATCGATATCATGGAAAGCTTCGATATCTACTCGGGCGGCGTCAACCACGCCATCCACTGG
>CACYBP010000215.1 GCA_902772625.1 Oscillospiraceae bacterium | reverse complement strand
GCGGATACCGTCCGGAAGGCCGTTCTCGAAGATAAACGCATCGTCGTCTACGGCGATTACGACGTGGACGGCATCACCTCGACCTATCTTGTCACCGATTATCTCTCTTCGGTCGGGGCCGACTGCTCCTACCGGATCCCCGACCGGATCTCCAACGGCTACGGCATCACCCGCGCCATGATCGACGAGATGAAGGCCGGCGGCGTCGATCTGATCATCACGGTGGACAACGGCATCACCGCGGCGGAGGAGATAGACTATGCCGAAAGCCTCGGCATGACCGTGGTGGTTACCGATCACCACGAATGCCCCGCCGGGCCCGGCGCGCGTCTTCCCGACGCGGCGGCGGTGGTCAATCCCCTCAAGCCCGGCGATCCCTATCCCTTCAAGCACCTGGCCGGGGTGGGCGTGGCCTTCAAGCTGGTCTCCGCTCTGGACGGGGATCAGGAGAAGATCTTCGCCCGCTACGCCGACGTGGTGGCAGTGGGCACCGTCGCCGACGTGATGGAGCTTGAGGACGAAAACCGCCTGATCGTCTCCGAGGGGCTTAAAAAGCTGGATAAGACCGAGAACGCGGGGCTTTCCGCCCTTCTGGACGCCTCAGGCGCCCGGAGCAAAAGGATCTCCAGCTCCACCATCAATTTCACCCTGGCCCCGCGCATCAACGCCGCGGGCCGCCTTTCCCGGGCCGACGCGGCCGTGGAGCTTCTGAGATGCGCCTCCCCCGCGAAGGCGCGGGAGCTTGCCGACAAGCTCTGCGAATTGAATTTTCAGCGTCAGGAGAGCGAAAACGAATTGCTTTCCACGGTGGAGGGGATGCTTGCCGGGGAAGGCTTCCTTCCCGAACGCGACAAGGCCATCGTCCTGTGGGGAGAAGACTGGTGCGGCGGCATCACCGGCATCGTCTGCTCCCGCCTGATGTGCGAATACGGCGTCCCGGTGATCCTGATGACCGTGGAGGACGGCGTGGTCAAGGGTTCGGGACGAAGCCTGCCGGGCTTCAACCTCTACGAAGCGCTCTCCTCCCTTTCGGACTGCCTGGAAAAATTCGGCGGGCACGCTCTGGCCGCCGGGCTTACCATGAAGCCCGAAAAGCTTCCGGAATTCCGGGAGCGGTTCCTCGCCTACGCGGAAAAGGTCTTTGAGAGCACCGACGTGCGCCCCATCCTGACCATCGATTCCGAGATCCGCGCAAGAAGCCTTTCGGTGGAAAACGTGGAGGGGCTTGCGGCCCTGGAGCCCTACGGCAACGGATGGCCGGCTCCGGTGTTCGCCATGTTCGGGGTGCGCATCCTCGACGCCACCCCGGTGGGCAGCCGCAAGCACATGCGCCTGACCGTTGAAAAATGCGGCGTCACCCTGACCGCCATGCTCTTCCGGGTCACCCCGGAGGAATTCGCCCTGGCGCCGGGGGATCTGGCCGATATCGCCTTCATGCCGGATATCTCCTCCTTCCGGCGCGACAAACAGATCCAGCTGATCACCCAGGATATCCGCCCCTGCGAAAGCGCGGGCAAGAGCGGATACGAGCTTTTCGTCCGCTTCAACCGCGGAGAGGAGCTGACCCGGTGCGAGATCACCGCCATGCGTCCCCAGCGGGAGGATTTCGTGGCGCTCTGGCGTTACCTGAAGCGTTACGCCGCGGGCCAGTCGCTGCGCATCACCGTGGGCGATCTCAACCTGGCCTTACGCCGGTACGAAGGGCGGGACGTCACCGCCGTGAAGCTTTACGTCTCTCTGGCCGTTTTCCAGGAAACGGGGCTTTTGCGGTTCGAGCTGGACGACGGCGGCAGGATCACCGTCCATCCCGTCGAAAACCGTCCCAAGGAGAAGATCGATCTCGAGGCCTCCTCCATCATGCTTCGTCTGAATTGAAGCGGAGGAAGATAGGAACTTATGGAAGAATTCACACAGGATATAGACCGCATCGTATCCAAGTATCTGAAATACGGCAGGCCGTCTGAAGAGGAAAACATCCGCAAGGCCTTCGCCATCGCCTCTGACGCGCACCGCGATCAGAAGCGGAAATCCGGCGAGCCCTATATCGTCCATCCCCTGGCCGTGGCCGAGCTGGTGGCCGACATGTCCATGGACGCGGAATCCATCAAGGCCGCCCTGCTCCACGACACGGTGGAGGACACCTCCCTGACCCTGAAGGATCTGGAGCACGAGGTGGGAAGCGAGGCCGCCATGCTGGTGGACGGGCTGACAAAGCTTGACAACATCCAGTATTCCTCCAAAGAAGAAGAGGAGATGGAAAACCTCCGGAAGATGTTCCTGGCCATGGCGCGGGACATCCGGGTCATCGTGATCAAGCTGGCCGACCGGCTTCACAACGTGCGCACCCTGGAGGGCATGCGCGAAGGAAAGCGGCGGGAATATGCTCTGGAGACCATGGAGATCTACGCCCCCATCGCCCACCGGCTCGGCATCACGAAAATCGAGCACGAGATGGAGGACCGGTGTCTGCACTATCTGGATCCCATCGGGTACCAGGAGATCCTGGACGGGCTGGAAAGCCGGAAGGCCAACGACGACTTTCTCACCTCGGTCCAGAACCGCATCACCGAGGTCCTGAAGGCGGAAAAGATCCCCTGCAAGGTGGAAAGCCGCGAAAAGAATATTTACAGCATCTACCGGAAGCTGTTCGGACAGAACCGGGTCCTGGACGACATCTACGATCTTTACGCCCTGCGCATCATCGTGAACACCAAGACCGACTGCTATTACGTCCTGGGTCTGATCCACGATATGTATAAGCCGGTCCCCGGCCGTTTCAAGGATTATATCAGCACTCCCAAGCCCAATATGTACCAGTCGCTCCACACCACCGTCATCAGCCGGGAGGGCGTGACCTTCGAGGTGCAGATCCGCACCTGGGATATGCACTACGTGGCCGAATACGGCGTGGCGGCCCACTGGAAATACAAGCAAGGTCTGAAGGGCAGCATGTCGGCCGACGACGAAAAGCTCGCCTGGATCCGCCGCCTGATGGAATCCCAGCAGGATTCCGACGCCGACGACTTCATCCACAACATGAAGTTCGATCTGTTCGACGACGACGTCTACGTCTTCACCCCGAAGGGCGACGTCATCAACCTTCCGGCCGGCGCGAACACCATCGATCTTGCCTACGCCATCCATTCCGCCATCGGCAACCGCATGATCGGCGCCAAGGTCAACGGCCGGATGGTGCCCATCGACTACACCCTGAAAAACGGCGAGGTCTGCGAGATCCTTACCACCAACTCCGGCAGGGGACCCAGCCGCGACTGGCTCTCCATCGTCAAGACCAGCGAGGCCAGAAGCAAGATCCGCCAGTGGTTCAAAAAGGAACGGCGGGAGGAAAACGTCGCCCTCGGGCGCGACATGCTTCTCCAGGAGATCAAAAAGCAGAAGCTCTCCCCCTCCATCCTGGACGAGGAGGAGGCCGTCACCGCCGCGGCGAAAAAGCTTTCCTACCGCTCGGCGGAGGATCTGATCGCCGGCGTGGGCTACGGCGGGATCACCCCGCTTCGCGCCCTGAACCGCATCCGGGAGGAGCTGAGCGAGGCCGCCTCGGCCGCCGAGACGCAGAATCCGGTGGACGCCGTGATGGAAAAGGCCGCCCATCCCAAAGAGCCGCCCTCCAGCGGTATCATCGTGGAGGGGATCACCTCCTGCCTGGTCAAATTCGCCAAGTGCTGCACCCCGGTGCCGGGAGACGACATCGTGGGATTCGTCACCCGCGGCTACGGCGTTTCGGTGCACCGCCGGGACTGCAAAAACGTGGAAAAGCTTCTCTCCGGCGAGGGCGAGGAGCGCCTGGTGGGGGTGCACTGGCACGTTTCCCCGAACGCCACCTTCCCCGCCTCCATCCGCGTCACCGCGGTGGACCGGTTCGGCCTTCTTGCCGATATCGCCAATATCATCGCCAACATGCGCGTCGCCATCTCCGGCATGAACGCCAAAGCGGCGCAGAATTCCTGCGTGGACCTCTATTTCGCCGTCAACGTCTCCGACAAGGATCAGCTGGAAAGCGTCATGAAGCGCATCAACGCCATCCGCAGCGTGGTGGAGGTCAAGAGAAACGCCTTCTGAGAGGAGGAAGTCTTATGATCGCCGTGATCTCCCGGGTCTCCTCGGCCCGTCTTTCGGTGGCGGGAGAG
>CACYBP010000214.1 GCA_902772625.1 Oscillospiraceae bacterium | reverse complement strand
GTCCTGGCGCCGCTGCTCCGGACACAGACGCCACTTGGCGGGATCCAGGGAGTTCCCCTCAAATTCGTCGTCGAAGGAAAGACGGTATCGCTTTCCGCCCAGAGCCATAACGTTTTCCATTGTTGTTCCTCCTTATTTGACTTAGTTGACGCTTGTTTATAACAGATACAGGGTCAGGATCTCTTTCTTGTGAAGCTCCAGGGAGACCTCGTCCCGGCCGAGGAAGACGTGGGGGATCTCGTCGAGACGGGTGCGGAAGATCTTGCCGGGGTATCTGACCGTGACCCGGGTCTTTCGATCCAGGTAATTCACCAGACGCAGGATGAGACCGCTCCGGTCCTCACTCTTCTTGAAGGCCGAGACCGAAACGCCGTCGCCCTCCACGGTGAGGGCGGAGACGCCGTCCTGAAGAGCGACCTCGGGGTATTCATCCGGCAGATAGAAGAATTCCTGAAGCGAGGTGTCCTGCACATAGGGGCGGCCCCCGGCGAATTTCCGCGTGTCGCAGGCGGAAAAGCCCGCCAGCAGCGGCGCGCGGAAGGAAAGCGAGCGGTCGGGGATCCCGGCGGAGAAAAGATCGCCCTCGTAGGGAAGAAGGCCGAAGCGGCCGGAGATCTCGCGCAGGCACTGGTTTTCGGGGGTGAGCCAGTTTTCGGTGCCGCCGTTTTCGATGCAGCCGGTGGAGCGCATAATCGTAAAAGAAAGCGTTTCGGGGGAAGGATGCTCCATCTCGTGAGCGCCGACGGTAAACACGGCAAAGCCCTTCTTCCCGTCCTCCAGGGCGGCGAAGGTGCTTGCCGGCATGGTGGGGGTGCTTGCGCCGGGATAGAGATCCTCGTTCCGGTGGGAAACGATCTCGAAGGGGATATCGGCCGCGGCGGCCTCCGCCGGAGCGTCGCCCCGGAAGAAAAGGCGGAGTCGGTGATCCTTCGACGCATTTTTCAGAGAGTACCTGATCCCGATCACCGGATCGCCCTTCGAAAGCCGGAAGGTCAGGGTCAGCTCCGAAAGGGCGGTCTTTGCGCTTCTCCGGTCCCCGGCAAAGTCGTACGCCGCCGGGAGAGGGAGAGCGTACCGCACGGTAAGCGAGGAGGAAAGTCCCGCGTTCCGGACCGAGACTCTTTCGGCGCGGAAGCCGGTGAGAGGCGCGTCGGAGCCGGGCTGGAAGCAATAGGAATTCCCGATATCGGCCCGGTCCTCAAGGGAGACCAGGTCGGAAAAGCGCCGCCCGTCAGTCTTTGAGAGAAGCTCGATCCTGCCGTCTCCGGTGAGGGAAAGGCTCCAGAATTCATTTTCGATCCGGTCCCCGCCGGTCTCCTCCGGGATCACGGCGGGCAGAGCGCCGCCCCGGGTGAAAAGGAAGGTCTTCAAGGCGTAGGGCGGGATCTCGCCGGCGTCCATCAGAAGCTCGTATTCGCTCACCGCCACCCGGCCGGGCAGGTTGACGGGACTATATACGTTGGTCTCGGTTTCCTTCCGGGAAAGCACCGAGAAGGCGGTCTCCTTTCCCCCGTCATCCAGAAGGTGGAAGGAGGAGATCCCGTCGCTTGTCGGGATCCGGAGGGTGACGGGCACCACGCCCCGGCGCGGGAAGGAGAGGGTATTGGCCACGGTGACGAGGTATTCGTCCTCCTCGCCGCGTCTTCCGCGGCGGGTGTGCTCGCCCAGGGTCAGAAGCCCGCGGCGCAGCTGTTCTCCCGCGAACTCAAAGATCTCCTCGAACCGGTTTTCCATATGGCGGTGCACTGCGTCGTGGGAGCAGCCGCAGATCGAATCGTGGGGATGGTTCCGCATCAGGTTTTTCCAGGTGTAGCGCAGCCGGTCGGCGGGGGTGACGCCCTTCATCCCGGCCGCCTCCATCATGGCGTACAGGGGCTCCAGCTGGTTTTCCAGAAGGATCTGGGCCTCGTCGTTCGCGATCTTCAGATAGGGACGGGAGGAAAGGGTGCCCTGAAGCACCGTCACGTCGTAGCTTCCGCGAAGCTCTCCCTCCACCACGTCGGGGACGATCCCGTGGGAGCTGAGATAAGACTCCACCGCCTCGACGTAATCGTCGAGGTTATACTGCAGAACGTACTGCCCCGCGGGAAGGCGGGCCTGCATCTCTTCGGCGATTTGGGGAAGGTCGGGCTGAGGCTCCAGATGATCCACCCCGTTCATCAAAAGCAGATAAGGCGTCAGGGTGAATTCGTCGTCGAAGCTCTTTTCGATCAGCTTCAGATAGCCGAGCGCCTTTTCCACGTCGGCGGAGAAGCGCTGGGCGTTGTTGTACCAGTGGCGCATATGGATGGCCGGGATCCCGGTCCCGTCGGCGCCGCGCCAGACGAATTCGGTGGGCGTCTTCTTCGGCACCGGTTTCCCGTCGGCGTCCAGATCATACCGGGCAAAGCCGCGGCCGAAGACGAAGGAGGAAAGCCCGAAGTCCTTCAGGATCTGGGGAAGTTGGGAGGGATTGCCGAACTGATCCGCGGCGTAGCCCACCCGGCTCGAGCCGCCGAATTCTCCGGCGAGCCGCGCGCCCTCCAGAAGGTTCCTGACGGTGGCTTCCCCGCTGGTCAGGTAGAAGTCGTTCTGCAGATACCAGGGGCCGATGACGATGCGGCGGTTCCGGATATACCGGATGAGGTCGTTTTTTTTCTCAGGCCGGACCAGAAGATAGTCCTCCAATACCACGGTCTGGGCGTCCAGATGGAAGATATACGAAGGGTCTTTGGAAAGGATCTCCAAAAGCCTGTCCATCAGATCGGTCAGACGGTGCCGGAAATTCTCCAGCGGCATGTACCATTCCCGGTCCCAATGCGTGTGCGAAATGACGCAGAAGATCTTGTTCTTGCCTTTTTCCATGGGGCACAGCTCCTTTCGGCCGTTTGTTTTTTTCAGTGTACCACATAAAGAGAAAAATGGCAAGAAAACCCGGAAAAATTAAAAAAAGGATTGCATGTACGGAAAAACCTGCTATACTGAAATAGGAAGGGATCCGAAAAGCGGGCTTCCGTTACGGTGAGAGAGGAAAACCGGCGGAAACCGCGCGAAAAGAAAGGAGAAGATGCACGGTGACGGGTAAAAAACGGGTTTTGCTTCTGATCGGGTTTTTCTTTGCGCTTCTCTTGCTTTCGGCGGCACCCGCTGCCGAGGCGGCGGGGCATGAGCACGATGCGGTCCTTTTTCAGGCCTGGACGTCGGGAACGTCGCTTCCCGGGACGACGGGGGATTACTATCTGACGAAGAACGTCGTGCTTTCGGAAAGATGGGAGGTCACCGGGACCGTCCGGATCTGCCTGGACGGGTATTCGATCACCCAGGGCGGAACCAAAAAACCGGTGATCAAGGTCGCTTCCGGCGCGTCGCTTGCGGTCTATGACTGCGACGGAGGCGGAGAGATCACGGGAGGCGGAGATCTGGCCGGAGTGATCGTGGAAGGCCTCTTTACCATGAAAGGCGGATCGGTTACGGAGAACAGGGGCAACTACGGAGGGATCCTCGTGGAAAACGGCGGTCTTGCCGAGCTCCTGGGCGGCGAGGTCTACCGGAACGGCGGCGCGCCGAACTCCTCCGGGGGAGGCGTGTACGTACAGGGAAGCGGCTCAAAGCTGACCGTGAACGGCGCCGTGATCTACGCGAACAGCGCCGTCTACGGCGGCGGTGTGTACGTCGCGAACGGCAGTGAAGCGACTCTTCTCGCGGGCTCGATCTCTGAAAACAGTGCCTCTGCGATCGGGGGAGGCGGCGTTTACGTCGGCACCGGCGGCGTCTTCCGCATGAAGGGCGGCGAGGTCGCCGGCAACCTGGCTCTCGACGCCGGAGACGGCGGGGGAGTCTATAACCTGGGGACCTTTGATATGGAAGGCGGCGTTCTCCGGTATAACGAGGCGGAGGGCAAAGGCGGCGGGATCTTCAACCGCGGCACCCTGCGGATCACCGGAGGGGAGATCTCCGAAAACAACGCCGGATCCGGCGGCGGGATCTACGCGGAAAAGGCCTTTTCCGCCGCGAATACGAGAATCCAGGCCAACCGGGCGATCGAAGAGGGCGGCGGCGTCTATATGGCGTCCGGAAGCCCTTCGGTATCCGGACGGGTGAAGATCACGGGAAACCACCTCTGGGACGGGGACGAGGATCAGGAGTATTCCAACCTCTGGCTGGCAAACGACAACCAGGTCGTCGTGGTTACGGGAAATATGGACGAGGATTCCGAAATCTGCCTTTCCGCGGCGAGCCTTCCCGGGGGAACCTCCATGAGGGTCCTGACCAGCGGGCTGAGGGCCAAAGGCGGGATCAGCGATCCGGAACGCATCCTGTCCTGTGACCGGTGGAGAGAATACGGCGTGGCCTGGAACCCCGCGGAGAGCGAGGCTGTGGCCATGATGAAACCGAAATGCACCTCGCTTCCAAAGGACGTCTCGGTAAAAGAGGGAGAAAAGGCGACGTTTGCGGTCGCTGTCACCGGCGTATACGTAACTTGTCAGTGGGAATACTCCACCGACGGCGGGGAAACCTGGAAGACCTGGGCGGGAAAGACGTCCTGGACCGTCACGGTGACCGCCACGGCAAAGAACGACGGCTGCCTTTACCGGGTGGAGATCACCAACCCCGTGGGGCAGTTCCACACGGCTCCGGCGAAGCTGACGACGCTTTCCCTGCCGGAGATCACCAAGCAGCCGCAGTCGATCATCACCGCTGCGGGCAAGACTGCGACCTTCCGGGTGACGGCTTCCGGAAAAGAGCTTACTTATCAATGGCAGTATAGGCCCGCGGGAAGCACGGCCTGGAAGACCTGGACCGGGAAGACC
>CACYBP010000213.1 GCA_902772625.1 Oscillospiraceae bacterium | reverse complement strand
CCGGAGGCTTGACAAGGCTTTTTCTCTGCGCTATACTGGAAAGGGAAAAGGCGGCACGAGACGCTTTTTCTTCCGGGCGGCTCCGGCCGGAACCGGACATAAACCGGGAAACGACTCCGCGGGAAGGCGCGGAGGTTCACAGAAGAGGAGGGATCCCCATGGAAATCACCCGCGACGTTCTTTACGTGGGCGTCACAGACAAAAAGATCGATCTCTTTGAAGGGCAGTACCGCGTCATGCGCGGCATGACCTACAATTCCTACGTCATCCTGGATGAAAAGATCGCGGTGATGGACACCGTCGACCGCAATTTCACCCACGAGTGGCTGGACAATCTCGAAAAGGCACTGAACGGCAGAAAGCCCGACTATCTCATCGTGCAGCACATGGAACCCGACCATTCGGCCAATATCGCCGTATTCCTCTCCACCTATCCCGACGCGACGGTGGTGGCCTCGGCCAAGGCCTTCGCCATGATGGGGAATTATTTCGGCAGCGGCTACGAGGACCGCCGCATCGTGGTGGGAGAGGGGGACACGCTCTCCCTCGGAAAGCACGAACTGACCTTCGTCACGGCGCCCATGGTCCACTGGCCCGAGGTGATCGTCACCTACGACGCTTATGAGAAGATCCTCTTCTCGGCCGACGGCTTCGGAAGGTTCGGCACGGCCGATCCCGACGAGGCCTGGGACGATGAGGCGAGACGCTATTACATCGGCATCGTCGGAAAATACGGCGCGCAGGTCGCCTCACTTCTGAAAAAGGCGGCGGGGCTGGAGATCGGGACGATCTGCCCCCTGCACGGCCCGGTACTGAAAGAGAACCTCGGCCATTATCTGGATCTTTATAAGACCTGGTCGGGCTACGGCGTGGAGGAGGACGGGATCCTCATCGCCTACACCTCGGTCTACGGCCATACCCGCAAGGCGGTGGAGCTTCTGGCCGAAAAGCTTCGGGCCAAGGGCTGCCCGAAGGTGGTCGTGCACGATCTCGCGCGCACAGACATGTCTCTGGCGGTGGCCGACGCCTTCCGCTTCGGCCGCGTCGTCTTCGCCACCACCACCTATAACGCCGATATCTTCCCCTTCATGCGGGAATTCATCGAGCATCTCACCGAACGCAATTTCCGGAACCGCACCGTGGCCTTCATCGAAAACGGCTCCTGGGCGCCTATGGCCCTGAAGACCATGAAGGGACTTCTGGAGGGCGCGAAGGATCTCACCTACGCCGAGACCTCGGTAAAGATCCTGTCGGCCCTGAACGCCGAAAGCCAGGAGGCCCTGGAAAAGCTTGCGGAGGAGCTTTGCCGGGATTATCTGGCCCGCAACGACGCCACCGCCGACAAGAACGACCTTACCGCCCTCTTCCGGATCGGCTACGGCCTTTACGTGGTCACCACCAACGACGGGAAAAAGGACAACGGCCTGATCGTCAACACGGTCTCCCAGGTCACCAGCTCCCCCAACCGCGTGGCGGTCACGATCAACAAGCAGAATTATTCTCACCACGTGATAAAGCAGACCGGCATCATGAACGTGAACTGCCTTTCGGTGGAGGCGCCCTTCTCGGTCTTTGAGAATTTCGGCTTCCGGAGCGGCCGCGCCGCCGACAAGTTCGCGGGCGCTGAGGTATCCCGTTCGGACAACGGTCTGGTATTCCTCACCCGGTACGTCAACGCCTTCATGTCCCTGAAGGTGGAGCAGTACGTGGACCTGGACACCCACGGCATGTTCATCTGCTCGGTCACCGAAGCCCGCGTCCTTTCGGACCGGGAGACTATGACCTATACGTATTATCAGGACAAGGTCAAGCCGAAGCCCGAGACCGCCGGCAAGAAAGGCTTCGTCTGTAAGATCTGCGGTTACGTCTACGAGGGCGACGAGCTCCCCGACGATTTCGTGTGCCCCCTCTGCAAGCACGGCGCCGCCGATTTCGAGCCCATTTCCTGACCCGCTGCGATGAATATCGGGCCCCGCGGCGCGCCTTTTGCGGCGCGCCGCTTTTCTTTTCTCCGCGCTGCCTTTCCCGCGACCGGCGCGGAAAGCCACAGGCGCCGCCGGAAGGAGAAAGAGAAACGAACACGAAAACGTTAAATATTAACACTTGTGTTTGATTTGAAAAGCAAAGCGGCCGGGCGTCTTCCGGGAAGACCCGGAAAAAAACCGGGGAAAGCCGCCCCGCAAGGGGGAGGACAGGCTGTCCCGGCAGGCGGTCCTGAGGTCTCCGGGCTTCGCCCGAGGCAACAATCCGGTGAAAAAAAGTAACAGAGAAAAGACCCGCCTCCCACTTGCAATTCCCCGGCAAGTGCGGTATAATCAAATCAGAATGGATGGTTTAACGCTTCCGTTTCACAAACTTGTTCAAAAGAAAGGATGGACTGGTTTTCATGAGCAAGCCTGTAACCGCTGTCGTGGAAAAGTGGACGATCCCCACTTATCCCGCACCTCCGGCCGAAGAGATGCCCATGTTTGCCGAAACCCGGCAGCATCAGGGAACCTCCGGCAACCCCTATCCGAACCGCGTCATCAACAAGGTCGACCGCGTGCATCGCGCCGACAAGGAATGGGACGTCGTTCGTCTTGAGAACGACTACATCCGTGTCTGCATGATCCCCGCGCTGGGCGGACGCGTCTTCGAGGCTTACGATAAGAAGAACGACTACAACTTCCTTTATCGTCAGCACGTCATCAAGCCGGCTCTGATCGGCGCCTTCGGATCCTGGATCTCCGGCGGCATCGAATTCAACTGGCCGTTCCACCACCGTCCCTCTACCTTCCTGCCGGTGGACTACACCATCGAGACCGAGGAAGACGGCACCGCGATCTGCTGGCTGTCCGAATGCGATCCTTCCGACCGCACCAAAGGCATGGTCGGCATCGTGCTTCACCCGGACGCCAGCTACTTTGAGACCCGCGTGAAGATCACCAACCGCACCGCCACCGAGCATTCCTTCCTGTGGTGGGAAAACGGCGCCGTTCGCGT
>CACYBP010000212.1 GCA_902772625.1 Oscillospiraceae bacterium | reverse complement strand
TTGATTGTGTTGAGTTCGAATGGATTTGCTAACTTGATGCCACAATCTTGTTTGGTCAACGGCATATTCCTGACGCCGAGGGTCGTGTGGGCAGCGTATATAACGGCATTTTTATTCACGCTATTGTTCCGAGGCATTTCGTCTTTTTGTCCTTTCTCTCCCCGTCCGGCACGGGACGGGAGACCGGAAAGCCTGAATCTTTGGAGGATATTTCCCATGAATGAAGAAGAATACCTCGTCAACGGGGACGACTTCGTCTCCGAGATCGTCTCCCAGTATCCCGAGGCGGCCGAGGTCCTCGCCTCCCTCGGGATGCACTGTCTCGGATGCCCGTCCGCGGCCTTCGAGACCCTGTGGGAGGCCTGCCGGGCGCACGGCCTCCGGCCGGGGCCGGTGATCGCCGCGCTGAACCGCAGGCTCACCGGGGAGGACGGGGACTGACGCCCCGGAAGGCCTCCGCTTTTTTTGAAAAAAGCGTGGATTTCCGCGGCCTGTTATGGTAAAATAAGGATTGCCGCCGGTTCCCGGCGGAAGGAGGGACGGTGAATAAGCCCGCTTCCTCCCGCGGCGCGGAAGACCGCGCCGACGCCACGATGCGAGGTGCACTATGCTGGAATTACAACATATATCCTTTCAGGTCCCCGACGACGGGGGCAGTGAAAAGGAGATCATCCGGGACGTCTCCCTCACCGTGCCCGACGGACGCCTGATCGCGGTCACAGGGCCCAACGGGGGCGGAAAATCCACTCTGGCCAAGCTGATCACCGGGATCGAAAAGCCCACCGAAGGCCGCATCCTTCTCAACGGCGAGGATATCACCCCCCTCGGGATCACCGAGCGCGCGCGGCTCGGCATCGGCTTCGCCTTTCAGCAGCCGGTCCGGTTCAAGGGGATCCGGGTCTTCGATCTGATCCGTATCGCCTCAGGAAAGAACATTTCGATCTCCGACGCCTGCGACTATCTCTCCTCGGTGGGGCTCTGCGCCCGGGACTACGTGGACCGGGAGGTCAACGCAAGCCTCTCCGGCGGCGAGCTGAAGCGCATCGAGATCGCCACGATCCTGGCGCGCAAGCCTTCTCTTTCGGTCTTCGACGAGCCCGAGGCGGGCATCGATCTCTGGAGCTTCCAGAATCTGATCGAGGTGTTCCGCCATATGCGCGAGACCATCCGGGAAAGCTCCATCCTGATCATTTCCCATCAGGAGCGCATCCTGAATATCGCCGACGAGATCGTGGTGCTTCGGGACGGCGCGCTCGCCGAAAGCGGCGCGCGGGAGGAGGTCCTCCCCTCCCTCATCGGCACCGCTGCGGCCGTCGGCGAATGCGAACGACTTGATCCCCTGAAAGGAGCAAAGAAACCGTGCTGAAGCTTGACGAGATCCAGAAGCGCCTCCTCCGGGAGGTGGCCGACCTTCACGAGGTGCCGGAGGGCGCCTACAACATCCGTTCCAACAGCCAGTCGGCGGGGAGAAAGTCCACCGCCCACATCGAGATCACCCCGAAGACCGACGTCAGCGGGCTGGATATCCGCATCCTGCCCGGCACGAAAAACGAAAGCGTCCACATCCCGGTGGTGATGACCCAGAGCGGGCTGAAGGAGCTCGTTTACAACGACTTTTATATCGGCGAGGATTCCGACGTGGTGATCGTGGCCGGGTGCGGCATCGATAACTGCGGGCCGCAGGATTCCGAGCACGACGGCATTCACCGCTTCTACGTGGGCAAAAACGCCAGGGTCAAATACGTGGAAAAGCACTATGGCTCCGGGAACGGCAAGGGCAAGCGCATCCTGAACCCCGGTACCGAGGTATATCAGGAAGAGGGCAGCTCGGTCGAAATGGAGATGGTGCAGATCAAGGGCGTGGACGACACGGTGCGCACCACCACCGCTCAATTGAAGGCCGGGGCAAAGCTCGTGGTGCGGGAACGTCTGATGACCCACGGCGAGCAGAACGCGGTCAGCACCTACGAGGTCTTTCTGAACGGCGAAGGCGCCAGCGCCGACGTGGTCTCCCGCTCGGTGGCCAGAGACGATTCCTATCAGAAATTCGACGCCAAGATCGTCGGCAACGCCGCCTGCCACGGACACACCGAATGTGATTCCATCATCATGGATCGCGGCCGGATCCTGGCGGTGCCCGGGCTGGAGGCCAACAGCGTGGACGCCGCCCTGGTGCACGAGGCCGCCATCGGCAAGATCGCCGGCGATCAGATCGTCAAGCTGATGACCCTGGGACTCACCGAGGCCGAGGCTGAGGAGCAGATCATCAACGGGTTCCTCAGATAAGCTTATCCGGTCAAAAAGAGACGGACGGGAGATCCCCGTCCGTTTTTCTTTTTCTTTTCCCGTTTCCCCCGTGGATGAAGCTCACGCCTTTCGGAGGAAAAACGCCGCGAGACCCGAAAGCAGCAGAAGAAAGATCAGATTCACCGCCGTGAAGAAAAGCAGGAACCGCCCGGTCTTCGCGCCTTCGCTCCTTGCGTAGAGCCGCAGGCCGATCAGGCTCGCGAGGCTTGCCACCGGGGTCCCGAGCCCGCCGACGTTCACGCCCCACAAAAGCGGCCGCCACTCCTCCGTGAAGCCCGCGAGCAGCAGGGCGGACGGGACGTTGCTGATCACCTGACTCGTGAGAAGCGAGGTCAGATACACCCGCCCCTCCAGAACGCGCCGCAGGAAAGCGTCCACGGCCTCGATGCGGGCGAGATTGCCGGAAAAGACGAAGAAAGCCGTAAAGGTCAGAAGCAGGAAAAAATCCGCCCGCAAAAGCGCCCTCCGGTCAAAGATCAGAAGGACGGCGACCACCGTGCCGAGCATCCAGTACCACGGAAGGATACGCGTCACCGTGAGAAGGCAGGGGATCAGAAGCACGGCGTAAAGCGCGGTATGCCGCGCGGAAAAGAAAGCCTTCTCCTCTGCCGGCGGCCGGAGCTCTTCCCGGGGGAGAAGAAAGAGAGAGGCTGAAAGGAGCAGCAGAAGCGACGCCCCGCCGATGGGAAGGGTCGTCATGAAAAAATCCGAAAGCGGAAGGTCGTACCGGGAATAGAGAAAAAGATTCTGGGGATTCCCCATGGGCGTCACGACGCTTCCGAGATTGGCCGCCACGGTTTCCAGCACCGCGGCGGGCAGAAGGGCCTTTTTCTGTCCGCTCAGGCTAAGCACCGCCGCCGTAAAGGGCACGAAGGTCAGGATCGCCACGTCGTTGGTGATGAGCATGGAGCTTGAATAAGTCGCCGCGATCAAAAAAACGCAAAGCGACCGCACGCTCTTCGCTCTCCCTGAAAGCGCGTGGGAAAGCTTATCAAAAAGCCCCGCCTCCCGGAGACCCGCTACCACCGTCATCAGCGCGTAAAGCGTCGCCAGCGTCCGGAAATCGAGATAGTCCGCGTACTTGGGATCCGGCGGCACGAAAAAGCAGCTGATCACCATGGCAAAAAGCGCCGCGATCAGCACCGGTTCTTTTTTCAGGAAAGAAACGATCTTCTGCAAGCCGGGGCTTCCCCCTTTCCAAGGCCTTTCGGCAGGCGATTATTACGGGCGGAGGAAGCTTCCTCCGCCCGCATGGATACCGTTCTGTTCAGGAAAGGCACCGCAGCGCCCGGTCCGGGAAATCGGAGATCACCATATTGACCTCCAGCTCCTTCATCCGCCGGAGATCAATTTCCCCGTCCACCGTCCAGGGATTCACCCGCACGCCGTGGCGGGCGCATTCCTCCATAAAGGCCCCATTCACGCAAGCGAAGTGCGGATGAGAGTAGCTTGCGCCGAGATCGGCCGCGTACGCGCCCGGTTCCCGGATCTCCGGGCCGTGGAGCACCGCCGTGGCGATCTCGGGGAAACGGGTTTTCATCTCGACCAGAGACTTGTGATAGAAGGATGAAACGATGATGCGCGGAGAAAGGGAGAACTTTCTGACCGCACGCCCCACGCCCTCCACCAGAGCGGGATCGTAGACCTCGTCGTTGGTCTTGATCTCGATGTTCAGGGTCATGCCCGAGGCGTCGAAGAAGGCCAGACACTCCTCCAGCGTGGGGATCTTCTCCCCTTCGCCGAAGTCGAGAGCCTCCAGCTCCCGCAGCGTCATTTCCTCGACCCTGCCGTGTCCCGAGGAGACCCGGCTGACCTCGTGGTCGTGCACCACCACGATCGCGCCGTCGCGCGTGAGATGCACGTCGTTTTCACAGGCGTCCGCCCCCAGCCGGTATGCCAGCCGGAAGGCCTTCATGGTGTTTTCGGGCGCGTAGCCCGACGCGCCTCTGTGGGCGCAGACAAGTATAGACATACTTCCTCCCAGACGTGACCGGTTCTTTCATTCATCCTTGAAGAGCTTGCTCTTCGGAGGATTGTCGTCGCTGTAAGCGATCTCCCGGTCGATCTTTTCCTCTTTTTTGCGCATGACCGCGTGTACGACCAGATAGGCGATAAACAGGATCGGTGCGCAGATCAGCATGATCACGCCCTTGGTGACCTCGCCGTGGGCAAACCAGATGATGCTCTGGATGACCGAGTAGATCATCACGAGAATGGAGAACAGTTTGAAGATCTGCATGATTTCCCTCCTTGGAAACGTGACGTGAAACGGTGACGGGACTCTCGGATCACTCCGCGGGGGTGAAAACGAAGCCGAAGCTTCCCTCCTTGACGCGGGTGCGGAAATGGATGCGCCAGACGCTGTTCCTCTTCCAGGTTTCGACGAACCTCACGTCCTCGAAGACGTATTCCTCGATCTCCGGGGAAAGCGCCGGATCAAACTTGAGGAGGCACGAGCCGAGGCGGAGTCCGCCGTCGCTTTTCTCCGGCTTCTCAAAGGAGACCAGATGGAACACGACCTCCTCCTCTTTGGAAAGCTTCAGCGTGTCGGTCACGGTCGCTTTTCCCTTTTCAAGCTTTCCCTCCCGGCGGTAGGAGACGATCCCCGCCTCTTCGGGATAGGCTTTTTTCAGCTCGAAGGAGAGCGAAGACCCGTCGGGCGCGAAGACCGCGTCCTCCGACCGGTATTCCTTTCCGGCGGGCTCGGCGTATCCCGCGATCTCGGCGGTGCTGTGATAGGGCGAGGTCATGGGCTTGATCTCGTACCGCTCGGCCGAGAAGGTCTTGCGGGAGTAGGTGCCCACGCCGATGTCCACCACGACCGGCTTACCGTCCCTGTAGAGGACGAAGCTTCCCACGTCGTTGTGATTGTGGCTTTCGCCGTTGTTTCCGCCCTTGATGGCGAAGAAGAAACCCTTGTCGAAATCTTCCCCGTCCCGCATCACCGCAACGGTGATGCCCGGGAAGGAGGCGCGGGTCACCACGCCGCCGCCCTGGTAAGGCGGCACCTTTTCCAGATAGTTCGCGACCTTCCGGTAGACGGTGTTATGGGCGGGGATCTCCGGCCTGAACGATCCTTCGCGCCAGGCGAGATATCTCGCGAAATTCCCCATCTCCCGATTCCCGGTGCGGCGCGACATACGCCACAGGAGCCGCGCGTTCGCCGCCGCGTCGTACACCGCCGGGGCGTCGGCGAAGTTCATGACGTAATTCCCGCTGATAAAGGCCTTGCGGAAGTAGTCGCACATATTGCCCACCAGCTCGGAGGAGAAGACGTCGGCCTTCCCGCCGGTGAGGTCGTAAAGGATCTCCAGGCAGTCGAAGAGACTTGCTCCCGCCGCGCCCCAGTACGAAGGGCCTTCGTCGCACCCGCCGTCGAGCGGATAGGTATCCGTGAATTTCTCCAGGATCCCCACCGCCTTGACCACCAGCGCCTCCCGGCGGTAATCGTCGGCGACGGTAAGAGCGGTCACGGTGAGGATATTGCTGATGATCCAGGGATTCCAGTTGTTCAGGAACGCGTTTTTCGTATAGCCTTCCCATCCGAAAAGATATTTTTCGAAGGGGATCAGGACCTTCCGGTCGATCTCGTAAAGGATCTTGCGGCGGACCATTTCATATTCGCCCGAAAGCTCCTCCCCGATCATGTCGACGACGTTTGAAAGCTCCGCCGCGGTCTCGGCCGAAAAGAGGTCGATCTTTCTGATCTCGCCCTCCACGTCCTCGGTCAGAAGGCAGCTTCCGGCGTCCGGCGCGTCGCGCTGGTTGTGCGCGGGCAGCACCCAGGTGGTCTCTTCGGAGATCAGCCAGGCAAGATCGATGATCTTATCGAGATACCGTCCCTTTCCCTGAAGCTTTTCGGCAAAGGTCAGGGCGCGCAGCATCTGTCTTCTTTTGAAATACGGGGTCTCGTATTCGCCCCGGTCGCCGTCGCGGATGAAACGCATGTACACCGTGGGAAGCAGGATCGGGATCTCTTCCCCGAGGGCCTTTTCCGCCTCCTCAAAGATCAGAGCCTTGTCCTCCTCCATAAGATCCCCGGACGAAAAGCGGACCTTCGCGTCCCGGTACCGGACGAAATCCTTCGCCGGAAGCAGGGCGGGGTAAAAATCAAAGCCGTCAAATAGTCTCATCAGAATCCTCTCCTTTATGAGATTCGGCCCCCGGCCGGGAGGCCGTTATCTTACGGGATCAGAAGCCGAAATAGCGTTCGGCGTTGTCGTGGGCGACGCCCCTGACGATGGTCTCCAGCATTTCCTCATCACGCGGATACTCTCCGTCCTCCACCCATTTGCCCAGAAGGTTACAGAAGATGCGGCGGAAATACTCGTGCCGCGGATAGGAGATGAAGGAGCGCGAATCGGTGAGCATGCCGACGAAGCTTCCGAGGCAACCGAGATTCCCCAGGGCGCGAAGCTGGCCCTCCATGCCGTCCCGCTGATCGCAGAACCACCAGCCCGAGCCGAGCTGCAGCTTTCCGAACTCCGGCCCCTCCTGGAAATTGCCGATCATGGCGCCGAGCATATAGTAATCCTTGGGATTGAGCGCGTAAAGAATGGTCTTGGGAAGCATCCCGTCGGCGTCCAGCGCGTCCAAAAGCTTTCCCAGAGGCTCGGCCATGGAAAGGTCCCCCACGCCGTCGCATCCCGCGTCTGGTCCGATCCTCCGGAACATGCGGGTGCTGTTGTTGCGGGTGGCGCCGAGATGGAGCTGCATCACCCACTTCTTCTCGGCGTATTTCCGCGCGAGGGTCAGGAAAAGCTCGGTGCGGAAAAGGGCGGCCTCCTCCGGGGTGATCTCTCCCCCGTTCATGCGCTTTTCAAAGACCGCTTTGGCGTCGCCCCGGACGTATTCCACCGCGGAAAGACCGTGATCCGAAAGGCGGGAACCGCGATCGTGGAAATAATCGATCCGGGAAAGAAGAAACTTCACCAGGCCGTCGTAGTCCCCGGCGCCGGTCTTCGCGACGTACGCGGGGAAATCCGGGGCGGCGATCGAAAGCGCCTTGTCGGGGCGGAAGGCGGGCAGGACGCGGGTCTCAAAGCCCGAAGAAGCGATCAGCTCGTGCGTATGCAGGTCGTCGACCGGGTCGTCGGTGGTGACCACCACCTCCACGCAGGACCGGCGGATCAGAGACCTGGCCGAAAAGGCCGGAGTCTCCAGAAGGTCGTTCGCGATGCGCCAGACCTGATCCGCGGTCTTTTCCGAAAGGGGCATATCGATATCGAAATAGCGTTTCAGCTCGAGATGCGTCCAGTGATAGAGGGGGTTCCCCACCGCGTAGGGAAGCACCCGCGCCCAGGCGCGGAATTTCTCTTCATCGGATCTTTCTCCGGTGATGTAATCCTCGGTGACGCCGGCCGAACGCATGAACCGCCACTTGTAGTGATCTCCCCCCAGCATCAGCTCGGTGATATTCCGGAAGCGCTTGTCCGCGGCGATCTCCGCCGGCGAAAGATGACAGTGGTAATCGATGATGGGAAGCGATTCCGCGTAGTCGTGATAGAGATGCTCCGCCGCGGCGGAGTGCAGCATGAAATCATCCCGGATCAGTTTCATAGATACCTCCCGAAAAGCCCCGCGCTCCCGGCGCCGGAGCTTAT
>CACYBP010000211.1 GCA_902772625.1 Oscillospiraceae bacterium | reverse complement strand
GATCGCGGACGCAGGGAAAGCGGGAGCCGCTCTGGAGATCCTGACGGGGGACGGGGAAGAAAGACTGGTGACGAACCCGGAGGAGGGAAGAAGCTTCTTCCTCCGGCTCTTTGAAAAGGAGGAGGCCGGCAAGCTTTTCCCGGAGGCGTGAAGGCTTTCCCGGGACCCTGCAAAGACGGAAAAACCCGTTCGGAGAAGTCTCCGAACGGGTTTTTGTTCTGTCTTAATGAGGCGTTCTCTTATGGGGAGAGTGCTTACTCCTTTTCGACGTTCGCGGCGCCCAGCTCCATCAGGCGGGTGGTGTTGATCTTCACGCCCGGGCCCATGGTGGAGGTGATGACGCAGGAGCGGATATACTGGCCCTTGGCGGCGGCCGGCTTGGCGCGGACGATGGCGCCCAGGAGGGTGTTGAAGTTCTCTTCAACCTTCTCCTTGCCGAAGGAGACCTTGCCGATGGGGCAGTGGATGATATTGGTCTTGTCCAGACGGTACTCGATCTTACCGGCCTTGGCTTCCTTGACGGCTCTGGCGACGTCGGGGGTGACGGTGCCGGCCTTCGGGTTCGGCATCAGGCCCTTAGGACCGAGGATACGGCCGAGGCGGCCGACGAGCCCCATGGTGTCGGGGGAAGCGATGACCACGTCGAAATCCAGGAAGCCTTCCTTCTGGATGCGTTCGACCATGTCTTCGGCGCCCACGTAATCGGCGCCGGCGGCAGCGGCGGCGTCCGCCCGGTCGCCCTTGGCGAAGACCAGGACGCGCACCGACTTACCGGTGCCGTTGGGCAGAACGATGGCGCCGCGGACCTGCTGGTCGGCGTGACGGGAGTCTACGCCAAGCTTGACGTGGACCTCGACGGTCTCGTCGAACTTCGCCTTGGCGTTGGCCAGAACGACGTTGATGGCGTCGCCGGTCTCGTACTGCTGGGATCTATCGTAGCTTTTTACGCTGTCAACATATTTTTTACCGTGAAACACGTTATTTCCTCCTCATAGTGGTTGTGTTTTCGGGTCAGACGACCCTCCCACCGTGTGTGCAATCTTCAGAAATCAGTCGTCGACGACGACGCCCATGCTGCGGCAGGTGCCGGCGATCATGCTCATGGCGGCCTCGATGGAGGCGGCGTTCAGGTCGGGCATTTTCTTTTCGGCGATCTCGCGGACGGCGTCCTTGGAGATGTGGGCGACCTTGTCCTTGTTGGGAACGCCCGAGCCGGATTCGATGTTGCAGGCCTTCTTGATCAGCTGGGATGCCGGGGGAGTCTTGGTCACGAAGGAGAAGGAGCGGTCGGCGTACACGGTGATGACCACCGGGATGATGTAGCCGATGTTCGCCTTGGTGCGCTCATTGAATTCCTTGGTGAAGCCCATGATGTTCACGCCGTGCTGGGAAAGAGCAGGGCCGACCGGGGGAGCCGGAGTTGCCTTGCCCGCGGGGATCTGTAATTTCACGTATCCAACGATTTTTTGTGCCATCGGATATTACCTCCTAAAAATTCAGGTCATTCAAGCGGCTCGACCTGATCGAGCTCGAGTTCCACCGGCGTTTCCCGTCCGAACATGGAGACGATGACGCGGACCATGTTCTTCTCGGTGTCGATGGTGTCTACGTTGCCGATGAAACCGGAAAGCGGCCCGTCCACGATGCGGACGGTTTCGTCCACGGCGTAGGCCACGTTGATTTCGGGTTTCTCCATGCCGAAGGCAAGGACTTCCTCTTCGGAGAGGGGGACCGGTTTGGACTCGGGGCCCACGAAACCGGTGACGCCGCGGGTATTGCGTACGATGTACCAGCTTTCGTCGTTCATGACCATCTTGATCATGACGTAGCCGGGGAACAGCTTGCGCTCCACCTGTTTTTTCACGTTGTCGGCGCCGATCTCTTCCTCCACGATGGTGGGAATCTTGACGTCATGGATCAGCGATTGCAGTTTGCGGTTCTCCACCGTTTTTTCGATCGTCGCGGCGACCTTATTCTCATACCCGGAATAAGTGTGCACCACGTACCATTTTGCGCTTTCAGCCATCTCTTTCGCCCCCGCTTACGCTACCAGCGAGCGGAGCAGGCTGATCCCGTAGCCGAGCAGGAGATCGAGCACCCAGATGTAAACGCCAACCACCAGCACCATGACGATGACGATGAGGGTGTTTTTCAGGGTCTGGCGCATCGTGGGCCAGGTGATCTTCTTGATCTCGTTGAAGATGTCACGGAACCATTTGCCGATCCTTTTGAAGAGATTGGGCTTTTTGGCCTTCTTGGCGGAAGGCTTCTCGGTCTTTTTGACCGCTTTCTTTTCGGTAGTATCTGCCATCAGATTCACCTTTCCCTCACGCTCTTACTTCGTTTCTCTGTGAACGGTGTGCTTGCGGCAGAAACGGCAGTACTTGTTCATTTCAAGTCTGTCAGGCGTGTTTTTCTTGTTCTTGACAGTGTTGTAGTTGCGCTGCTTGCATTCCTGGCACGCGAGAGTAACTTTGACTCGCATTGTTCGGCACCTCCTTAATCATTGCCTCCCTGCTGAAATTAAGGGCATGGGCCCGTTTTTGGGCACAAAAAATAAACCCTTTGCAGGTAAGGAAAAGTATAGCATGGAAAGAGGGAAAAGTCAAGGATTATTTTTGCATGAAAAGGGCGCGTTTTGCACAGAAAACGCGCCGCGGGGCGTCACCGGCCGGTCAAAAAGCCGGGATTGCGCAAAGAAGCTCCGGGGGAGAAGGCTTATTTGCCTCCCGGGAACCCTGATTTATGGCTCCACTTCCGGTTCGGGTCCTCTTTGATATACGTGCGCAGAAGGGTCCCGCAGACAAGGCAGAGGTCGGAATAGACCTGAGCGGTGCCGACAAGAGGGCCCGCCTGGTATTTCAGGCCGACCGGGCCTGACACGCCGGTGGTCTTTCCCCAGGCGACGCCCGGTTCGATCTTCTCACTTCCGCAATAAGGGCATTTCATGACGCTTTCTCCTTTCACGCGTTCAAAGAGTCCATAAAGCCGGGGGCAAAAGCCGGAAGGATCCGGCTTTTGCAGCTCAGGCGCCTTTCGCCGTGCGGCAAAGGGCACCTGGGGATCTTCCGGACGTTATTTCAGATTCAGAGTGCCGTTGGCGGCTCCGATCAGGTAGGCGTTGATGAACCCGTCCAGATCGCCGTCCATCACGGCGTTGATGTTGCCGGTCTCGAAATCGGTGCGGTTGTCCTTGACCAGCGTATAGGGCATGAACACGTAGGAGCGGATCTGGCTTCCCCATTCGATCAGCTTCTGCTCGCCTTTGATGTCCTCGATCTTGTCGAGATGCTGCTTGATCTTGATCTCCAGAAGCTTGGATTTCAGCATGCGCATGGCCACCTCGCGGTTCTGGATCTGGCTCCGTTCGTTCTGGCAGGCCACCACGATGCCGGTGGGCAGGTGGGTGATGCGGATGGCCGATTCGGTCTTGTTGACGTGCTGGCCGCCCGCGCCGCTGGAGCGGTAGGTGTCCACCCGCAGATCCTCCGGCCGGATCTCCACCGAGACGTCGTCGCCGATCTCAGGGGTGACCTCCACCGCGGCGAAGGAGGTGTGGCGTCTGCCCGAGGCGTCGAAGGGGGAGACGCGCACCAGACGGTGAACGCCCGCCTCGCATTTCAGATAGCCGAAGACGTTTTCGCCCTCCACCATCACCGAGGCGCTCTTGATGCCGGCCTCGTCGCCCTCGAGATAGTCCACGGTCTTGCACCGGAACCCCTTTCTCTCGGCCCAGCGCAGGTACATCCGGTAGAGCATCTGGGCCCAATCCTGGGCCTCGGTGCCGCCGGCGCCGGCGTGGAAGGAGAGGATGGCGTTGCATCCGTCGTATTCGCCCGAAAGAAGGGTCTCCAGACGCTTCTTCTCGATGCCGTCGGTCAGCTCCTGGTAGGCGGTCTCCACCTCGGAGAGGAAGGATTCGTCGTTTTCCTCGTCGGCCAGCTGGATCAGGGTCAGGAGATCCTCCTGCCGGGAAAGAAGATCGTTGTAGGTCTCCACCCGGGATTTCAGGTTTTTGGTGCGCATCAGGACCTTCTGGGAATTCTCGAGATCGTTCCAGAAGCCGTCTCCTTCGGCCTCCTTCTCAAGCTTCCGCAGCTCTTCCTTCGCGCCGTCGATATCCAGAGAGACGCCCAGCGCCTCGATCTGGGGCAGAAGCGCCTGGGTCTTCAGGCGGTATTCGTCGTACTGTATCATAAGATGACTCACTTTCGCATGCGGTTTGGCCGCCGCCGGGGAAAGGCGGGGCGCATTCTTATATAGTATACCGGAAACGGGGAGGCTTGTAAAGCGAAATTTGAAAAAAAGCGGCGAAGGGAGTTTATTCGATGATCACAAGCTCGCCGTAGCCCTCCCCGAAGCCGGTGATATGCGGGACGATTCCTTTGGAGGCAAGGATCCGGTGATCCCCGGTGAGAAGCAGGATCTCAAATCCCTCGCTTTCCCCGTACGTGCGCCAGTGCTCCGCGGCTTTTTCCGGCCCCATCACGAATAGCGCGGTGGAAAGTGCGTCGGCCAGAAGGCCGTTTTTCGACACCACCGTCACCGAGAGAAGACCGTTTTCCGCGGGGGAAAGGGTCTGGGGATCGAGAATGTGATGGTATCGTTTCCCGTCCTTTTCAAAATAGCGCTCGTAGGAGCCGCTGGTCACGGCCATGGCGTCCGAAAGCGAAAGGGTCAGGGCGTACCCGCCCTCCGGCGCGCGCACCGCCACCGACCAGCCGGTATTCGTCTGTTTTTCGCCGATCAGCACCACGTTGCCGCCCAGGGACAAAACGCCGCGCTTCACGCCGCATTCCCCGGCGATGGCGCGCAGCCGGTCGCCCGCGTATCCCTTGGCCACCGCGCCGAGGGTCAGGGAAAACCCCCCGGGAAGCGAGATCAGATCTCCCTCCGGGGAGAGCTTTTCCCAGCCCACGTATTCTTTGAGCGCCGAAAGCTCCCCGGAGGAGGGCACGCGGTAGTTCCCGGATCGGAAGCCCCAGGCCTCCACCGCCGGGTTGACCGTCACGTCCAGCGCGCCCCCGGTCTCCCGGGAAAAGCGCAGGGTCTCCCGGAGCAGGGCGGCAAGCTCCCCGTTCCGGACTTCCTCTCCCCGGCCGAGGGAGGAAAGGACCTCCCCTTCGGCGTCCAGCAGGGCGTCCAGACGCGTAAGCTCCTCCTTCATCCGGGACAGGGCCTCCTCCGCCTTTCCCCCCTCCAGACGGAGGGTGGAGGCGGTGTCCATGACGAAGAGGGTCGCCTCGGCCTTTTCTTCGCCGCAGCCCGGGAAAAGGGAGAGAAGAAAAAGAGAAAGAAGAAATGCGGAAAGTGTTTTTTTCACAAGCCTCGCTTTTTTCAAGAAAACGACCTCGCATCACAGAGTCCGCCGCCCGGAGGGCGGCAAAGGTGCATGAGATATGAAAAAGGAGCTTCCGCTGCCGGAAGCTCCTTTTGAAAAGACGGGATTACGGATGGATGGTGATGTCCTTCACGGAGTGGCAGAAATCGTGCACGCCCGCGTCCTTGGCACCGAAGGCCACGTAAGTGGGGGCGGAATCCTCGACGATCATGGTCTTGTTCTGGATCCATCCGAGGACGGTATTGTCGCCCCAGACGATGTCGTGATCGTATTCAAACGGATTGGAAAGAGCGTTGTGGGTGACGGTGATGGAGGAGCATTCGGTGACGCCGATATCGGCCAGAACGTCCTTGAAAAGCACGCCCTGAAGGATGAAGGTGGCCACCTGGGGGGCGTTGGCGCCTGCGGAGTTGTCGCCGACCAGCTGGTAAGCGGAGATGTAGGTCTTGGCCAGATCGTGGGCCTTGGCCTGATCCATGGTGTAGGTGACGGTTTCGCCGGTGGCTTCGATGATGATGGGGATCGACCAGTTGACGTCGTCCAGGGTCATCATGTTGGCTTCGGACTCGATCACGTCGGGGGTCTTGCCGGTGCAGGAGGCGAGAAGCGCCGCGATCATCAGGACCGCGCAAATGAGGGAAACGAATCTTTTCATGGAAAAACTCCTTTCTTTTGCTGCGGGACGTCAGGTAACCTCAAAAGCATTCTGCCACGCTGTCCCGGGGAACGCGGCGGGGGGAAAACCGCCGGACCCCGGTGAAAAAGGGGCCGCCCGCGCATTTCCCGCGGACGGCCCTTTTAGTAAGCGTTTACGGATGAATGGTGATGTCCTTGATGGAGTGGCAGAAATCGTGCACGCCCGCATCCTTGGAACCGAAGGCCACGTAGGAGGGAGCCGAATCCTCGACGATCATGTTCTTGTTCTGGATCCAGCCGATCAGAGTGTTGTCGCTCCAGACGATGTCGTGATCGTATTCGTAGGGGCCGCGGTTTGCGGCGTTATGGGTGACGGTGATGGAGGAGCATTCGGTGACGCCCAGGTCGGCCAGAACGTCCTTGAAGCAGACGCCCTCGAGGACCAGGGTGGTGACCTGCGGAGCGCCCTGCGCGTCGGCGTTCTCATACTGATAAGCGGAGATATAGGTCTTGGCCAGGTCGTGGGTCTTGGCCTGCTCCATGGTGTAGGTGACGGTTTCGCCGGTGGCTTCGATGATGATGGGAATCGACCAGTTGACGTCGTCCAGGGTCATCATTTTGGCTTCGGATTCGATCACGTCGGGGGTTTTGCCGGTGCAGCCTGCAAAGACGCAGCAGAGCATGCCGACCAGAAGCAGCATAACAGCAATTCGTTTCATAGTGGTGATCCTTTCTTCAGGTGATATTGCAATTTTACCATATCCCAAGAGGCAAGTCAAGCGCGAACTGAACAAATTGCACACCGCATTTTTGTTATGGATGAACAACGATCTTCGCGATGGAGTGGCACATATCCTCCACGCCGCCGATCTCGGAGGCGAAGCCCACGTGGGAGTCCGAATCCTTGATGATCTCCTTCTTGTTCTGGATCCAGGTGATGATGCTTCCCTCGTGATGGATCATGTCGTAATCAAATTCAAAGGGGGGATAATAAGCCGTGTTGGTGTGATGAATGGTCACCGAGGAGGCCTCGGGGTATCCGATATCCGCGAGAAAATCCGAGAAGCGGACCCCCTCGAAGATGGCGGTGGTGACCTGCGGGTTGGAGGTGGGGGTGGTGGAGGCGTACCGGAAGGAGCAGTAGATCTTGACCAGTTCGTGCTCCTTTGCCTGGGAAAGCGAATAGGTGGTGGGGGAAGCGCCGTCGATCTCCACCGGGATCGTCCAGTCGAGATTGTCCAGGGTGACCATCTGGGCCTCGGATTCGATCACGTCGGGGGTCTTGCCGGTGCAGGCCGAAAAGAGCGGGATCAGGAAAAGCAGAAGGAGAGCGAGCGACAAAATCCTTTTCATGAGAAAGAACCTCCTTAATTGGCTTCGGAAAAGATTCTCCGGGTTGTCCCCGGCTTCCGGCGGAAGGCCCGCCGGCCCGGGAGACCTCTTCCTGTGGATATTATATAACAGATAGGTGAAAAAGTAAAGAACTAAACAGAAAATTTTTGTGCAAAAGGCGTATAGCCGGGAAGACGGGAGGCAAGAAGGCGCCGGAGGCAAAACCGGGCAAAAACGAAAGCCCGCGCGCCGGAAGGCGCGCGGGCAGGAGGGTTTTCACAGGTCAGTCGGTCTCCAGTCCGTAATACCGGGCGGAGCTCTGATTGAGGGAGGAGAGGAAGCTTTCGAAGGAGTAATCGGTCAGGGAGGTGGTCAGGATCATGGTGACGAAGTACCCTTCGGCCACGGTGGTCAGATAATAGTAGCGGAGCACCGTGTCCCCGTTTTTCAGGATCATTTCCAGAGCCGCGTATTCGTGCCCGGCGACCGTGACGGTCTCGTTGGACACCGTGCGGATCTCCCAGAGGTCTCCGTACTTTTCCAGCTGTTCCCGGGCGGAGGCGATATAGGAGGCGCTGTCGCCGTTTGAGGTGTTTTTCTGATAGAGCAGATCGAACCGGTCAAGTCCGCCTTCGGTGGAAAGCACGAAGGCGTATCCGAGATCGAAGGCCTTGTCCTTTTCGGCCGCGGCAAGCGCTTCCTCGTCGTAAGTATCGAAAACCGTGCGCTTCATCCCGAGAAGCGATTCGGCCTCGGCGGCGTCGGCCCGGTGCCAGGACGTGGGCAGACGGAAGCTGAGGGACAGCATGTCGTTGTGGTATTCGTTCCCGTCGAACCTTCCGAGCGAGAATCCCCCGGAGCCGCAGGCGGCCAGCGGGATCAGAATAAGAAAACAGAGAATCAGCGCGATGGCTTTTTTCATACGGTCATATCCCCTTCCTGTGAAGCAGGTGTTTCCGAAACGGGAGAAGGTCAATCCTGAAGCTGGAGGCTTTCGTCGTTTTGGATCCATTCCTCCACGTCGGTGACGACGAATTCATCCCGGGAGATCCGGCAGTAAACTTTGGTGATGCCGGCGTTGATGATGAACCGGCGGCAAAGAGCGCAGGGGGCGCAGTCCGAAAGGGTCTCGCCGGTCTTCACGTCCTTTCCCGCAAGGTAAAGCGAGGCCCCCAGCATCTCGTCCCGGGAGGCCGCGATGATGGCGTTCTGCTCGGCGTGGACCGAGCGGCAGAGCTCGTACCGCTGGCCCCGGGGCACGTTGAGCGCTTCCCTGCGGCAGTAGCCCATGTCGGTGCAGTTGCGGCAGGAGCGCGGCGCGCCGTTGTAGCCGGTGGACACGATGGAGTCGTT
>CACYBP010000210.1 GCA_902772625.1 Oscillospiraceae bacterium | reverse complement strand
GTCCCTTCCCTCCCGGAAGAAGGCGAGGCGCGCCATGGCCAGGGTGTCCTCGTATTCGACGAGGCCCTTTTCCCGGTTTGCCCGGAAGACTTTCCGTTCCTCTTCGGTGTGGAAGGTCTCGTAATACGCGAAAAGATCCCGCGACACGCGTTCCTCCGCCTCCCTCCGGAAGCGGCCCGAAAGGCGCAGGCGCGAAAGCTCCACAAGCTCGTCCATCGGGATATACTGCGCCTCTTCCGTGGCCGCGAGGCGCTTGCGCAGAGGCTTTTCCTCGTCCTTTTCGCCCACGGCGAAGAAGGAATCCACCGCGCTTTCCACGTAATCGGCCAGGCGGCGCGCGCGAAGCCGCGGCGGGTAATCCCCGTCCTTCCGGAACCTTTCGGAAAGCTCCGTCCCCGAAAGAATCGTCTCGCCGAGAAAGACCACGTCGGGGAAATCATATCTTTCGGCGTCCACCGCCTTTTTCATGGCTTCCTCAAAGGCCGGGGAGAGCTTCCGCTCGGCGCGGCGGCGACGGGCGAGATCCCCCGAAAGCACCGCGTCGGAAAGCCCCTGCATCCCGTCGGAAAGAAGACCCGGCGCAGCCTTTTCCCATAAGGAATCCACGTCGGCGCGGCGGGTCTCCCGCTCGCCCAGGGCGGGCAGGACGCCGGTGAGATAGGAGGAGAAGATCGCGCTCTGGGTCAGGATCAGGACCTCCTCGGGACGAAGCCGCGCGCGGTTTTCATAGAGCATCCAGGCGAGCCGGTGCATCCCCACCGAGGTCTTGCCGCACCCCGCGGGGCCGGTGATCAGAAGGTTCTTCCGCCAGGGGCGGCGGATCGCCTCGTTCTGCTCGCGCTGGATGGTGGAGACGATGGTCTTGAGACGCAGATCGGCATTCCCGGCCAGCGCCTCCCTTAGGATCCCGTCGCTGATCTCCAGATCGGTGTCCAGATAATAGTTCAGCCTGCCGTTTTCGATCACGTACTGCCTTTTCCGGGTGATCTCCCCCTCGATCCTGCCGGCGGGCGCCTGATACCCGGCGCGGCCGACGCCGCCCTCGTAGTAGAGCGAGGCCACCGGGCTCCGCCAGTCGTATACCAGAAAATCGCCGTCCTCCTCCAGCGTCGCGATCCCCACGTAGATCTCGTTTTCCTCCCACTCGTCCCGGAAATCCACCCGGCCGAAATAGGGCGCGCGGCGCATGCGCAGAAGCCGCTCTCTTTCTTCTTCCTCCGCCGTGCGCAGGTTCTCCTCGTGCTCCATGTGGGCGGCGCTCTGCAGGATCTCCACCATCTCGTCGAAGGTGTCGCTGCCGCCGCGGCGCACGGTGCGCTTGACGTCCTCCCACATGGTCTGGCCGTCCTCGGCCAGACGCGCCCTGGCGTCCCCCAGGCGCTTTTCACTTTCCCGGAGGCGCTTTTCGATCAGGTCTTCGGTTTTTTCAAGATATCTTTCCTCCGCCGCCCGGTCCTTCTGCATGCCGTCTCCTTTCCCGCGCGGCCTTGAAGGCCGCGCATTTCCCGACTGTGCTCTTCGTTCTTCGCGCGTTTCTTTTCTCCCCTTCCCCGGGAAGAAAGCATTTTTCTATGATAGTATATATCACCTTTTCCCGGGAAAAGCAAGACTTGACTTTTTCCCGCCTTTCTGCTCCCTCCCGGGGCAGACCGGCCCCGGAGGGCAAGCCCGATAAAGTTTACACTTTGTTCACAGTTTTGATGCCGTTATGAAACATCACCGTGCTATACTGTCATCGTCGGATGGGGAGAAAAGGATCCCTCTCCCCCGTCCGCACAAACCGTTACAGAAAGGCAGATGATCTCTTTGCGAAAAAAGATCCGCTTTTTGCCCCTTATATGTCTTCCGGTCCTTCTTCTCGCCGCCTGCGCGGGGAAGCCGGACACACCTGAGACGGTTTCCGAAAGCGTCTCTTCCGGAGAGCAAAGCGAGGTTCTTCCCCTCACCGGGGATGAAACGGGTGAAGAGCCTCCCGCAAGCGAGCCGGGACCCGAAAGCGAACCCGAAAACGCGAAAGAGCGGATGGAAAAGCTGGTGCGGGACGAATACGGTCTTCTCAAGGCTGAGCTGGAAGAGGAAAAAAAGACCGATCCGGTCTTCGACGAGACCCGCGAGCCCGATCCCGCGGATAAAGCCTTGCTTTCAGAGCTTCGCGCAGAGCGCCGCAAGCTGGGGTATAAGCTCAGGGAGATCGACGAATACGAAGACCCCGCGTCCTACGACGCCCTCGCCCGGGAAGCATACGCCCTCGATCTTCGGATCGAAGAGCTTTCGCTCCGGACCCTTCCAGCGGGATACAGCAAGACCCGGGAGGACGCCCGGAAGGATTACGCCTCCTACGCCTACTTCCGGAAGCCGGGCCACCCCTTCTCCTCTTTCGTCAGCATGACTCACCGGGTCCTGTACTTCGACGCGATCGAAGCTCTGGCAAGCCGGTCTCATCCCTACCTTCCCGACCTTGCGCCGGTCGAAGAAAACCAGACCGCCTTTACCGCCGGGGGGATCGACCTGATCCACGAGGGAAACAGCTTCGCCGTGATCATGGAGGTCGACGAGGTCTTCTGGGGGAAGCTTACGCCCGGGGACAGGATCGCCTTCCGGGTGGACGGAAAAGAGAACGCGGAAACCGTCAGGGACGCGGCGGGATGGCTTCTTTTCGCCCGCGAAGGGGACGAAAAGGTTTCTTATGAGGGAAAGGAGCTTCCCTCCTTCTGGGCCTTCTCCGAGATGGGATACGAGATTCTGGAGGATGGGACCCTGCTTTCCTGCACGCGGCTCGGGGAATTTCACAAGCTGGATGGGCTCACGCCCGAGGAGGCCTGCCGGCTGGTTTTACGCACCTTTATGAAATACGGGGATCTCCGGGGGAAAAGCGCGAAGCTTCTGATGGAAAACCCCGCCGCGTAACAGCGCGGCAAGAACAGAATGACAGGAGGATACATATGAAACTCAGAATATCGATCGCGGTCCTTTCGCTTCTTCTTCCGCTTCTCCTCTTTTCTTCCTGCGCGGGGAAGCCGGACACACCTGAGACGGTTCCGGAAAGCATCCCGGCCGCGGAGGAAAGCGAGGTCCTTCCCCTCACCGGAGACGAAACGGATGAAAATCCTCCCGCAAGCGAAAGCGAACCGGAATCCGAAAGCGAGCCGGAATCCGAAAGCGAACCTGAAAACGCGAAAGAGCGGATGGAAAAGCTGGTGCGGGACGAATACGACTCTCTCAAGGCTGAGCTGGAAGAGGAAAAGGAGACCGATCCGGTCTTCGACATGGATACGTCGCCCGATCCCGAAAAGGTCAAGAGGCTGGAGGAGGTCAAAAAGCGCCTTGCGGAACTCCGGGAAAGGCAGGATGAATGGGGCCGGTACCCCGAGGAAGACCGGGAGGAGGCCGATTCTCTGGCGCTTGAAGAGGAAACTCTGGAGCTTTCCATCCCCCGCCGGTCGGATATGCGCGCTCTGGCAGCCCGAAATTACGCCCATTACGCCTATTTCGATCAGGTGATCTACTCCCTTCTCGGTGAGGAGATCCCGGGCGGGGTCCGAAGCCCCTTCCGGGAGGGATACGATCCAGAACGGAAAGGGTATTTCATGAATTTGATAGAGGCGATCGGCGACCGTTTCGATCCCCCCTCCCTTCTGGATCTCGGGCCGTATCACGAAAGCCGCGCCATTTTCTCCTCTGAGATCGTCGATCAGACCGGAGGGGAAAGCAACGGCATTCTGATCCTCCGGGTCACGGAGGTCTATTGGGGAGAGCTGTCCCCCGGAGATCTCGTGGCGTACACCCACTGGGATAATGCTGATCCAGACGCGAAGGAGCTTCTCCTCTTTCCCTGGATGGAAAAAGAGACCGAGTATCAGGGCCAGACGATCCCGATGGGCACGGGGTATGGATACTGCGTCTATAAGATTCAGGAGGACGGAACGCTTTACGCCGAATCCTCGCTCCGGGACGCCGCCCGTCTGGACGGACTTACGCCCGAGGAGGGCGTGAAGCTGGTGCTCCGGAATTTCATGAAGTATCAGAAGGCGCTCACCACCTCGAAGCCGCTCACGGTCGATTGACCGCCGGGGCCGGGCTTCCCGGCAAAAGGCACGGAAAAAGCGCGCGGCGAAACGCCGCGCGCTTTTGTCGTCTTTTTGAAAACTCTCAGATCTCAGCGAAGTACTTGATGGTGCGGACCATCTGGCTGGTGTAGGAGTTCTCGTTGTCGTACCAGGAAACGACCTGAACCTGATAGGTGTCGTCGTCGATCTTGGAGACCATGGTCTGGGTGGCGTC
>CACYBP010000209.1 GCA_902772625.1 Oscillospiraceae bacterium | reverse complement strand
TTATGGTTCTCATCAGCCCAGGAATATCCTTTGCCGTCGGTAAAGAGAACCACGTACTTGTGATCGTCCTCTACGTCGCTGTCCGCCTTCAGCCATTCGTTCGCCATGTCAAGTCCGCAGTGCGGCCCGGAGCCTCTACCGAACGCGTTTCTGAACTCGTTCTTGGAGAGCGTTTCAGAAAGCTTGAACACGTCTGCGAAATAATCCTTCGTATTGTCGTTATAGACGGTAAGCCCGCTGTAAGCGCCGTCTGAAATATAGTCGATCGCGTCGTTGGCACTGCCGGTGAACAGAACGACGCCGATCTTGAGCGTTACGGCCGGGTTGTTATCAACGATGCTCTTGAACAGATCGGTAGCAGACTCGATAAACTGACCACCCAGATCGGTGGAGCTCGAGCTGTCGGTCACAAACACGATATCGATCGCGTTCTGATACTCCGCAGAAGGCAGCGACAGCGTCACCGTCGTTTCCCGGTTCGAGCTGTCCAGCTCCGTCGGAGCGGCCTTTTTGGAGCCGTTGACGTCGAAGCCGTCTTCCGCGGCATACGCCCCCTGATTCATGGCGGGTACGAGACCGAGTACCATCATCGCCACCAGCAGGAAGCTTAAAAGCCTTCTGGTTTTCTTCATTGAAAACCCTCCCTTGATAGAATTTGATCCTCATCCCAGAGGTACTGCCTGATCGATAAGCAGAATGGCATTATTCTATCTAATTATAAAACCATTGCATAATTGTCAATACTGTATCCGTGTGTTTTTTCCCTGTTTTTTCAGTTTTTCGGGGAAAAAGACGACAGAAATCAAACCGGCAGACAGAAAGGAGCAGCCCTTTGAGGGGCTGCTCCCGATCCTCTTCGTCAACCTTTTCTTTATTCATCTGACATTCCGCGCCGGTTTTGCTTCACGCCTCATCCGCGGGCGCTTTTTCGGCGTAATACTGCGCCTGGGCGTGCCAGAGCTTCGCGTACACCCCGTCCTCTTCGCCGAGCAATTCCTCGTGGGTGCCGAGCTGGCAGAGCCTCCCTTGGTCAAACACCGCGATCCGGTCGCAGAAGCGGCAGGAGGAAAGGCGGTGGCTGATATAGATCGCGGTCCTTCCTCCCACGATCCGGTCGAAGCTTTCGTAGATCGCCTCCTCCGCCAGAGGATCGAGGGCGGCAGTGGGCTCGTCCAGGACCACGACGGGAGCGTTCTTGTAAAGGGCCCGGGCCAGGGCGATCTTCTGTGCCTCCCCGCCGGAAACCAGCACCCCGTCCTCGTCAAAATCCTTGTAAAGCGGGGTGGAAAGCCCCTTCGGCAATTCCCGGTACCGGTCGCCGAAGCCGACCTCTTCCAGATACCGCTCCGCCTTTTCGGCGTCCCATTCCTCCGCCGCCGCGACGTTGTTGCCGAGAGGAAGCGCCAGAAGCCTGAAATCCTGAAACACCACCGAGAAGAGCGCGAGATACTCCCGGTATCCGTACTTTTTCGCGCTGAAGTCGTTCATCACGACCTCTCCCCCGGTGGGATCGTAAAGGCGGGTCAGAAGCTTGATAAAGGTGGTTTTGCCCGATCCGTTCCGGCCCACCACGGCGAGCTTTTCGCCCACCCGGAGATCGATGGACACGTGCTTCAGGGCGTCCTCCCCGGCGCCCGGATAGCGGAAGCTCACGTCGCGGAAGGATATCTCGAATTTGCGGTCGCTCCGCTTTTCCACCGCCAAGCTTCCCGGGCAGGCGTCGTCCGGCAGGTCGAAAAAGGCGAGATAGTTTTCCAGATACGGGATATCGGTGCGCAGATCGTCGACGGCAAAGAACAATTCTCCGATGCTCCCGGTGAAATTGGTGAGATATCCCACGTATTTGATGACGCCGCCCCCGGGGAAAACGCCCTTGACGGCGTGATAGAGTACCAGAAGATAGGAAAAGAACTCCGACAGACTCCCGGCAAGATAGATCGGGATTGCGCCCTTCGCCTCCCGCCGGTATGCGCCGATAATCACCCGGAGATGATTCCGGTTGGATTTGTCCCAGACCTTTTTCAAAAGCCCCGTCTGCCGGTACAGGCGGCTGTCGGCGCCGTTTGTTTTTGTCCCCATGCTGAGCGCATTCTCCCACAGCATGGTTTTCATTGCGTCTTCCCAGTATTGACTTTGTCCCGCAGCGTACCGGCGCGAAAGAAGGATCGCGGCCGCGACCGAAAGGAGTATCCCGAGAAGCAGCAGAAGGGCAGGGATCGTGATCCCGCCCCGGATAAGGCGGATCATCATTTCGACAAAGAAGAAAAGCGAAAGGAGCACGTGCAAGCCGTTCCGGACGAGGCGTTCGATCTGTCCCTGCATCTTTCCGGTGCCGTTGCCGTTGATCCAGCTGTCGTGCAGGATCCCCATGCGCAGGGCGTGGATCTTCGGATCCTCCATTTTCTGATAGCTGAGCGCCAGCGTTTTTTGGGTAAAGGCCGTTTTTTCGGCGTTCTGAAGCCGCATCCATTCAAGGTATACCCTGCGATTAAGCGCCGCCCTGCCCGCCGCCAGCACGAGATTTCCCAGAAGCGCGATCGATACGAGAAGCCAGATCTCCTTTTGCTCTCTCCCTTCGTAAAGTGCGGTGACGATCTCCGCGGAAAGCCAGAGGTTGAAATAAGGAGAAAGGACCTCCGCAAGGAGTTCGGCGGTCTTTGCGGGGAGATAGCGCCGGTTGTAGCCGTAATACCGGCGGGCGGCGCGTCCGATCACGTGTTTTTTCCTGTCTTTACGCATGTCCGTTCCCCTCCTTGTAATACTTGCTCTGCACCTCGAAAAGCCCTGCGTAGCGGCCTCCGGCCGCCATCAGACTCTCATGGGTCCCGCTCTCCACAATCTCTCCCTTATCCAGCAGCACGATCCGGTCGCAGAACCGGGTGGAGGCAAATCGGTGAGAGATATAAAGCGAGGTCTTGCCCCGGGTGAGCGACCGGTACTGCTGATAGAGTTCGTCCTCCGCGATGGGATCGAGGGCCGAGGTGGGTTCGTCGAGGATCAGGACCGGCCCGTCCTTGTAGATCGCGCGGGCCAGGACCAGCTTCTGCATCTCCCCGCCCGAAAGATCGACGCCGTCCTCGTAGACGCCCTGGACCAGATGAGTCTCCATGCCGTTCGGGAGCGAAGAGATTTTATTCCAAAGTCCGGCTTTCCTGATGGCCTCCTCCGCGTCCTCCGCGGCGGTTTCCCGCTCCGGATCGGAGGAGGAAACGTATTCCCGGACGGTAAAGGCCACCGGCTGGATCTCCTGAAAGACCGCCGAGATCAGGGAATAATAGTCCTCCCGGGCGTAATCGTCGATGGGGACGCCGTTCACGAGGATCTCCCCGCCCGTGGGGGAATAGAGGCCGGAAAGGAGCTTGACCAGGGTGGTCTTCCCCGCTCCGTTCAGACCCACCAGCGCAAGGCTTTCCCCGGGTTCGATCACCAGGTCGATCGATTTCAGCGCGTCCTCCTCAGCACCCGGATAACGGTAGGAGAGATTTCTCAATTCGATGCGCACAGGCGACGCGGGAAGCGGCGCTCCGTTTTCCTTCCGGAAGCGGACCGGGTAATCGTACACGGCGCGCCAGTAAGCGATCCTGTCCGCCCGGTTTGCAAGATTTGCAAAGTCTCCCACGACGCCGCCGATATATCCCGCCAGCGTTCCGACGATTCCGAAATAGAAGACGAAATCGCCCGCTGTCATCTCACCCCGGAGAAGCGCCGAGATCAGATAAAAATACACCATGCCGTTCTGAAGCATGGTGAGGACCGCCGCGAGCACCGCCGACCAGAATCCCCGGAGATTGCATTTGCTTGCCCAGAAAAGCCGGTAGTTCTGGAAGTCCCCGGTCATTTTCAAGATCCACGGCTCCATGCCGTAAAGCCGGAGCTCTTTGGCCAGGGCGAATTCCCTGGAGATACTCTCCAGATAGTTCTTCTTCCGCTCCTCCTTTTCCCAGTTCTTGCGGTGCTTTTCGGTATAGACCGGCTCCCACCGGGCAAGGAACCAGGAAACAGAAGCCGCGAGAAGGATCACCAGAAGCAGGACCGGCTGCAGCGCCGCAAAAAGCGATGCGTAGGTCAGGATGCCGAGAAGATCAGTAAGGATCGCCGAAAGCTCTCTCCAGAAAAACTCAGGAGACGCGTTTCCCTGAGTGGCGTCTTCCCGTACGTATCCTGAAAGCTCCCGGTAGTCCTGCTTTTCGTTGCTTTCGTATTCCAGCGTGTCTTTTTCAAAGCATTCAAGCTCGGTTTGATATACGTCTGTGGGGTAATACCGGCGTCCGTCGCGTTCCGAAGCGAGGAATTTTTCCAGAATGCGCAGCGCGAGAAGACCGAGAAGAAAAGCGAACAGCGGGAAAAGCAGCTCCCGGAAGCTCTTTCCCTCCCCGATCCCGTTCACGAGAGCGCGCAGAAACGCGCTGTTAATGAGCGGGATCGCCACCGTGACCGGCACCAGAGCCAGAAGGAAAAAGAAAAACCGCGGCTCCAGCTTCCAGAGTTTTTTCACCGCCCAGAGGATGCTCCCGGCCTTTTTATACTTCTTTACCGCCTCGGGGCGCTTGTCGTTCTTTTTCACGTTCTCACCACCTTCGCTTTGATTGTACCACGCTTTCCGG
>CACYBP010000208.1 GCA_902772625.1 Oscillospiraceae bacterium | reverse complement strand
GGCCCAACGGGTCTTTCCTTCACTCTCGTAATACTTCGCGTATTTCATGCGTTATCCTCCTCGCCGCAGACGTTTTCGATCATATGGAAAAGCGCGTCCCGTCCCTCGTGGGTCTCGGCGGAATAAAGAAGCACCGCCTCCTCCGGGACGTCCAGGGCGCGGGCGATCGCGGCGATCGCCCCGGCGTACTCGCTTTTTTTCAGTTTGTCGGATTTGTTGGCCACCACCGCCGTGGGGATCCCCGCGGCGCGGAAGTAGGCAAGCATCTCCCGGTCCAGATCGGTGGGCTCGTGTCTTGCGTCCACGATCAGGATCCCGAGGGCGATGGTCCCGGTCTTCCGGAAATAGCCCTCGATCAATTTCGCCCACCGCTTCTTTTCCTCAAAGGAAACCTTCGCGTAGCCGTAGCCCGGCAGGTCCACCCATAAAAGCTTCCGGTCGGCGTCGAAGAAATTCACGTGCACCGTTTTCCCCGGGGTCTTGCCCACCCGGGCCAGATTTTTCCGGCGGGAGAGGCTGTTGAGCACCGAGGATTTCCCCACGTTCGACCGTCCGGCGAAGACCACCTGGGGAAGATCGCTTTCCACGAATCCCCGGTCGTCGGCGGCCGAGGTGACGAAGGCGATCTTATTCGTATTGATCCTCATGCCCCGGTCCCCCGGCAGTAAAGGCCCGCGCCGGTCTTTCCGGTTTCCCGGGGAATCACGAGAGAGTCCTCTCCCTCCGCCGCCTTCTCCCCGGCCTTTTCCTCCGGAAGGGGAAGCAGGGCGTTATCCCAGACCACGTCCACCGTGTCGGCCGGAAGGAAGGTGAGGCGGGAGCGGACCGTCTGGTCGATCTCCTCAAGATCGCGCAGGTTTTCCTCCGGGATGATCACCCGGGTCGCCCCGTTCCGGAGCGCCGCCATGGTCTTTTCCCGCAGTCCCCCTATGGCCAGCACCCGGCCGCGGATGGTGATCTCACCGGTCATGGCAAGATCTCCCGGCACCGCCCGCCCGGTCAGGGCCGAGACCAGCGCCGTGGCGATGGTGATGCCCGCCGAGGGGCCGTCCTTGGGCACCGCGCCTTCGGGGAAGTGGATATGAAAATCGTATTTCTTGTAAAACTCCGGATCGATCCCGAGCTTTTCGGCTCTGGCGCGCACGCAGCTCATGGCAGCGGAGGCCGATTCCTTCATGACGGTGCCGAGGTTGCCGGTCAGCTCGATCTTCCCGCTGCCGGGCAGGAGATTGACCTCCACCGGCAGGATCTCTCCGCCCACCGACGTCCAGGCAAGGCCGGTGACCACGCCGATCTCGTCGCGGAGCTCGTTTTTCCGGTCGCGGTAGCGCTTCGGCCCCAGCACGCTTTCGAGATTCCCTTCGGTAAGCCGGAGGGACTTCGCCTCATTTGAGGCGATGCGCTTCGCGCACTTGCGGCAAACCGCCGCCAGGGTCCGTTCCAGATTTCTCACCCCCGATTCCCGGGTGTAGCCGGTGATCAGGGACCGCATCACGTCGTCCGGGATGCGCAGATTGGTCCCGCGCAGGCCATGACGCTTCATCTGCCGGGGCAGGAGGTGGCGTTTCGCGATCTCCAGCTTTTCCTCGTCGGTGTAGCTGGAAAGCTCGATCAATTCCATTCTGTCCAGAAGCGGGCGCGGGATGCCGCCCACGTCGTTGGCAGTCATGATAAAGAGCACCTCCGAAAGGTCGAAGGGCAGCTCCAGATAGTGGTCACGGAAGGTGTGGTTCTGCTCGGTGTCCAGTACCTCCAGCATGGCGCTGGCGGGATCGCCGCGGAAATCGCTGGCCATCTTGTCGATCTCGTCGAGCAGGATCACGGCGTTGCGGCTGCCGGCCTGGCGCATGGCGTTGATGATCCGGCCGGGCATGGCGCCGATGTAGGTCTTCCGGTGGCCGCGGATGTCGGCCTCGTCCCGCATGCCGCCCAGGGATACCCGGGCGAATTTGCGGCCGGTGGCCTCGGCGATGGCGAAGCCGATGGAGGTCTTGCCGGTGCCCGGAGGGCCCGCCAGGCAGATCACCTGTCCCCGGAGATCGGGGTTCAGCTTCCGGACCGCCAGGAATTCCAGGATGCGTTCCTTGACCTTGTCCATGCCGTAGAATTTTCCGTCCAGGATCTTCGCGGCGGCCTCCACGTCCCGTCTTTCGGGGGTGACCTCGTTCCAGGGAAGCTCCAGGCAGGTGTCCAGCCAGGTGCGGATCACCCCGCCCTCGGGGGAATTCGCCCCCTGCTTGGCCAGGCGGGAGGCTTCCTTCAGAAGCTTTTCCTCGCTTTCAGGCGCAAGGTGCAGGGCAAGGATCTTTTCTTTGTATTTTTCGGCCTCGGTCATGGGGTCCTCGCCCTCGTCAAGCTCGGACTGCAGGGCGTGGATCTGCTCGCGGATATAGTATTCCTTCTGATTCTTCTGGATACTCTCCTGGGTCCTGGACTGGATCTCGTTTTCGATGGAGAGGATCCCGATCTCGTGGGAGAGGAAGGCGCACATGGCCTCGAGCCGGCCGTAGGGCCGCCTCTCCGCCAGGATCTTCTGCCGTTCCTGATAGGGCATGTGGATATTTTCCGCGATGTTTTCGGCCAGATGGGAATAATCGGTCTCGGTCTCCACCATGAAGGTCAGGTCGTCGCTGACCTTCTGGGAAAGCGAGGCGTAGGTCTGCCACCGCTCCTTGAGCACCCGGGCCGCCGCCTCGGTGCGGTCATGCATCCGGGGGTTTTTGGTGTCGGGAAGGGCTTCGACGCGCACCGATAGGAAGGGCTCGTCGCTGACGAACTCCGCGATCCCGGCGCGGAAGGTCCCCTCCACCATGCACCGCATGTTGTCCCCGGGCATGCGCAGAAGCTGCTTCACCGAGGAGACGGTGCCCACCCGGTAGAGATCCTCGAAGGTGGGGTCGTTTTTCCGCACGTCCTTCTGGGTCACCAGAAACACGGGCATGTTGTGGGACATGGCGTGGCGCAGGGCGCGGATCGATTTTTCCCGTCCCACGTCAAAATGCATGATGGATCCCGGAAACACCGTCAGGCCCCGGAGCGCCACGGCGGGCAGGATCTGGTTTTCTATGAATTTCATTCTTCTTTCCATACTATCGCTTTGCTTTCTTTCCTTTCGCCGGTGAGAGGCCTCCCTTTGCGGCCCGAAAATTTGCCGCGGGGAGGATATTGTTCTCTGGATATTATACACCATACCCCCCTTTTCTGCAAGTCCTTTTTCTCTTCCGGCCGCCGGGCGAAAAAAGAGAACCGGCGCGGAGGGGGATTTCTTCTTCTCCCCTCCGCGCCGGGCTTTTTCAGTCTTCTTTTTCGCCCTTGATCACCCGGAGCCGCGGGTTTTCCTCCGCCGCGTCCTCCAGCACCGCCATCAGCCTTCCGTACCGTTTCCCAAGCTCCCGGGAAAGGCCCAGAGGGTCGGGGATCTCCACCGTGATCTCCTCCCCGGCGTCGGTGAGGCAGTCGTAAAGCGCGTCGAGATTGTACCCGTAATAGTCCGGGAGCTCCAGCGCCTCCCGGAAGGCCTCGTGCACGCCGCGCATACCGTCCAGCTCCCGGGCGTTCAGAATCACTTTTTTCATTCTCCCGCCTCCCCGTAAAGCAGCGTAAAGCTCTCATAATGATCGTCGGTATAGTAGATCAGGCCGTCGTTGGAAAAGACGATGCGCTTCGCGCCCCGGGACTTTTTGCCGGTGGCGCCGATATCGCACTCGGTGTATTTCCGCCCCTCCTTTTCGGGAAGCAGGCCCTCGTAATTGCCGAAGCGGCTGCCGCCGATGGATTTGCCGGGGGCGTAGGGCTCCAGGCTCCCGCCGGTCCAGCCCAGGGATTCGGCCTTTTTCTTGGTGATGTAATTCGAGGGGAGATGGCCGTAAAGATGGATGTAAAGCGCCACCTCGTCCCGGGTGTCGTACTCTCCGTCCTCGCTGACCCGGAGGCCGGTTTCCTCTTCGGGGATCCCGGACTCTTCGCCGCTTTCGGCTTCAGTCCCGGTTTCGTTCCCGGTCTCCTCCGGCTCTTTCGCGGTCTCCTCCCCGCTTTCCTCCGGGGTGCCGGACTCCTCTTCCCCGGGATCCTCCGTGAAGTCCCCGGCCGGTTCCGCGTCCGCCGGGCCTTCTTCGCCGGAAGGCGCGGCGCTTTCGGGAAGCGCCGTCTCGGTCAGAAGGGAGGAGAACTCCTCCTCCATCGCCTCGGACAGCAGATCCTCCACGCCTCCGCAGGAGGCGAGCCCCGCGCAGAGCGCCAGAAGGACGAGGAGGACGGCCGCCTTTATGATCCTCTTTTTCATGTGTTTCTTCCTTTCTGTTTCCCTCTTTTCCCCGGTCACTTTCGGTTCACACGGAGAAGAGGGTATTCCTCCGCGTTCCGGGCGGGGATCCACCCGCCGCCCGACGCGCGTTCCACGCCCGAGACCGTGATCTCTTCGGTGGGGATATAGGCAAAGGGCTTGCCCGGGCGGAAATCCGGGTCGTAATCGGGCAGGATCGTCATATCCTTGCCCTCGCCGATCCCGGCGTCCAGCACCCGGAGACCTTCGATCCGGACCGAGCGCGGCATGAAGCAGGGATATCCGAAGTCGTGATCCCCGGTGTTTTCGGCGGCGAACACCGAAAGCTCGTCGCCCCGGGGCCGCCAGGTGACGTTCCGGATCGTCACGGTCCCTTCAAAGCTGGAGCCGTAGTCGGG
>CACYBP010000207.1 GCA_902772625.1 Oscillospiraceae bacterium | reverse complement strand
GCTTTTTCTTTGGCTTCGGACAAAACCATGCGCTCGTGATAGGGGCCGACGTCCTTCGGCAAATGCCTTTTGAAATAATCGCTCCTTGCGCATTCGTTGGCCGGGGTATTGGCGACGACGATCTTCAGCTCTTCCCCGCCCTTTACGCCTTTCAGTAAGACTGTGAAGGGAGCCATCGTGCTTTCGCCCGCCTTTTCTCCGTTGATATAGACCTTCGCGTAATGGCGGACTTCGCCCAGATCCAGCCTGTATTCGCCCTCTTCAAGCTCCGGGAGCTTCGTGATATACGTCGCTTCTCCCGAAAGGCCGTCGTCCCATTCGATCAGGCCCTCCTGCCAGGCGGGTTCCGGAAGGATATTGCGCACGCCTTTTTCCCGATCCAGTTTATAGATCCTGCTGATCGAAGACCGGAAGTCCTTCAGTTCGGCATAGCTTTCCCAGACCGGCTTCTCTTCGGCCTCCGGTTCTCCGTCGGTGAGCCACAGGAAGATCCCCTCGCCGCGAAGAAGCGAAACGTCCAGCGCGACGCCGGTCTCCTTTCTTTCAAAGGGGATCGCGTATACGTCTCCCGTGAAAAGATCGATCTCGTAAGGTCTCTTCCGCGACCCGATCTCTACGCGCTCCCGAAGCCGTCCGCCGCCCTGGTTCACGAGGAAGACCCCCTCGCCGCCGTCTTCAAAAAGGATTTTTCTCGCCTGCAGCGACGGACTGTTCCTCCGGATATCGGGCCGGATCTCCGAACGGAGACGCGAAAGCTTCTCCGTCACCTCGGGGATCTCGAAATCGCCGTGCGCCGTAAAAACGCAATCGTAAGTGACGAATTCCCCCGCAAGAGACCCTTCTTTGACGGCGGCGCTCAGGACGAAGTCCTCATCGATGAAATCGAAGGAAACGCCCCTGTTTTCCAGCATTTCGCCCAGAGCGACGAAGCCGTCCGCCGCCTTTTTCCCTTTTTCCCCGCCCGCGCAGATGCTGCGAAACGGATAATAAAGCGCCGTTCTGACCTCGCTTTTCCCCGTCTGCAGGATGTAGGAAAGCCTTGCCGTGTAGTCGTTGATCTGCCGGAGGCAATCCATCCCGACGTTGTCGCCGAGGAAATTGGGCCTGAACTGGTGGCGCATGGGGGTCTCGCGGTCATACGATATCGCCATGAAGTTGAAGAGGCTGATCCCGCGCACCGCCTGATAATTCACGACGAAGCGCATCAGATCGGGGGTCACCTGCGCGCCGTAAACGGCGAAGCTTTCGCTCAGGGCGACGTTTTTGCCGATCTGTCTTGCGGCCGAGGAAGCCAGCCGGGGATAGAATGCCATGCTCTCGCGGCAGCATTTCCCGTTTTCGGGGTAGGAGATCTGTTCCCAGATGACGTCTATGCCGGGCACGTCGAAAGAGCGCATCGTCTTCATCACGTTTCCGTAACGCATCATATAGGCGCCCTGGGCCTTGTCGTCGTTGTCCAGGTGACCCGTAAGCCTCATCCCGGTCTTTCTGAGCCAGTCCCTCATCAGGAGAAAGTAATTCTCCCGGAGAAGATCGCCGCACAGCATCACGTAATCGCTGACGGCGCGGTATTCCTCATCGGTCCCGGGCGGCCTGTCTCTTGAGATAAAGGGCAAAAATCCGGTCAGATCGTACCCGTATTTTTCATAGAAGATCTTATCCAGATCCTTCGTCCAGCCGCCCATATAGGCTTCGTCGTCGAACATATACCGGATCTCGCCGCCCATATGCCCGCCAAAGCGCTTTTTCAGCTTTTCATGGGTCAGTCTGATAAACTCCCCGGAGGCTCTGCGGTCTGCGTTGTCCGCGCGGATGGCGAGGCGGTGGGTGCCGTTCTGATCCCGATAATACTCCCGGATCAGGGAATCCTCCTCCGGGACATATCCCTCCGGAACGCGCCGGTTCCCGATAAAAGCGGCGAGAGCGCGGGGATGCGCCGCGTAGGCCTCCCCTTTTTTCAGGGCGATACTTCTTGCGGAGATATATTGGTAGGCAAGCTCTGGGTATTTTTCGGTGATCTGCCCGCAGGCCGCGCCCGAGGGCCACGCGCCTTCGTCATAAAGCCACGTGCAGATGCCCTTTTCCTTTGCCTTCTCAAAAGCGTAAAACAGGAGGTCGATATACTCATCCGAAAGGTATGGGGGAGAAAGATGCGTGGCTCTTCCGTCCGGGAACCAGTTGTCCGGCTCGCCGATCACGTAAAAGGCGCGTATGCCGTTTTTCTCCATCTCGTCGATTTCTCTTTCGATGCCCTCCCGGGTGATCGTATCGTTCCAGAGCCAGGCATAGGCGGGGCATACGCTTTCCGGAACGGTCTTCAAATCCATAGGATGCATAGAACGCCTCCCATCCCTTCTCGGTCGGTTTCGCCGCGGCGGTCCGCGGCTTCGTCAGGCCCGCGCCGGACGGCGGAGGCCTTGACGGCTTTGAAAAGCGAAGGCCGGCTTTTCCGGGCCCCGGTCACGCGGGACAGCGGGCTTTATTCCCCGAAAAAGGCCGCTTCCGCCGAGGCGCACAGGGCGTGATACACCGGAAGATGCAGCTCCTGCACCTTGAAGGTCTCGCTTTCCGGCACGCACACCGTGACGTCCGCGTATTCCTTCAGCTTCCCTCCGCCCTTTCCGGTGAGGGCGGCCGTGCGCAGGCCGAGTCCCTTCGCCGTGAGAAGCGCGGCCAGGCAGTTTTTCGCGTTGCCCGAGGTGGAGATCGCGAGCAGCAGGTCTCCCTCCCGCCCCAGGGCGTTGACTCCCTGGGCGTACACCAGCTCGGGATCCACGTCGTTTGCGAAGGCTGAGAGCAGGGCGCTCCCCTCCGCCAGCGGGATCGCGGGCAGGCCCTCCTGAAGCTTTCCGAGAAGATCCCGGGAGAGGGCGGGAGAAAGCGCCTTCATGGCCTCCTTCTTTTCCTCCGGCAGCGGTCTTTTTTTCAAAAAGCCCTTCAAAAGCTCCCCCGAAATGTGGATCGCGTCGGCCGCGCTGCCGCCGTTGCCGCAGATCAGAAGCTTTCCTCCCCGGGCGAAGACCGCCCGCCACTCTTCTTCCATCCGGAGGATCTCCTCCCGGCAGGAAAGAAGCGCGGGGTATCTTTGAAACAGTTCTTCCATGATCTGATTCATCGTATCATCTCCGGTCAAAAAGCGCTTACGCTCCGGCCGCGGCCAGGGCCGCGTAGTCGCCGATGGCGTCCCCCAGGGCCGCGGGGACCACCCGGCACACCGCAAGCGACCGGGGCAGGGCGCGTTTTTTCATTTCTTCTTCCATCGGCTCCCGGAGAAGATCGCCGGAGCGGGCGAAGATGCTCCCCAAAACGATCCTTTCAGGGTTTAGCAGATCCACCAGCACCGCGAGTCCCCGTCCGAGCATCCGGCCGCAGGTCTCATAGACTCCTTTCGCCGTCTCGTCCCCGGCATAGGCCGCCTCCGCGACGCTTTTGGCGGTGATCCTCCGGAGATCGCCGTCGTCGGGATAGTAGGCCGGGCGGATCCCCCGGCCGAGAGCTTCCTCCGCGGCCGTGATCCCGAGCTGGGCAAGTCCGCCGCCGCTGCAGAATCCCTCGAAGGAGCCGGTCTTGCCGTATCCCGCCGGACCGAAATCCGAAAGCGAGATATGCCCCGCCTCCCCGGCCATGTCGTTGGTCCCGGCGTAAAGCCTTCCGTCCAGAATCAGCCCCGCGCCGAGCCCGGTGCCGAAGGTCAGGAAGATCATGTTCCGGGTCCCCTTCCCCGCGCCGTAGCGCCATTCGGCCAGGGCCGAGGCGTTGGCGTCGTTCTGAAGCTTCGCCGGGGCGCCGAAGCGTCGGGCGAGGAAACCGGTCACCGGGACCTCGTCCCAGCCGGGCAGGTTGGGCGGCGAGAGGATCACCCCGCGTTCCGAATCCAGCGGCCCGCCGCAGGACACGCCGACGGCCTCGGGCTTTTCTCCCTCCAGAAGCTTTTCGGCGATCGCCGAAAGCTCCGAAAGGACCTCCTCCGGCTTTCTCTGATGGCCGGTGGGGATCTTTTCGGCGCGAAGGATCCCGTTCCGGTCCCCGGTCACCACGCCGCATTTCGTTCCGCCGATGTCAAAGCCGAGAAGCATAAGGATCACCCTTTCTTTTATTCTGACTATACCACGCGTCCCGCGGCTTTGTCAATCGCTTTCCGCTCCGTGCGGGATCTCCGGGATATAAAAACGGCCGCCGCGAAGGCGCGGCGGCCGGAGGGGTTTTCCACGGGAATTCCCCGGGATCGTCCACTATTCCACAAGTTTATCCACAATCCGAGGGGCTTAATCGGCAGTAATTCCGAGGTTTTTCATGAAATTCGGCAGACTTTCCTCGAAATCGACGCCGAAGCGGATGTCGGTTCCGGCGGCCCGGGTGCGGCGGATCGCCTCCACGGTGAAATGCGTCGCGACGCCGATGGCCTCGGAAACGGGCTTCCCGCGCAGGATCGCCGCGACCAGTGCCGAGCCGTACACGTCGCCGGTGCCGTGATAGTATCCCTCGATCCTTTCGGTGAAGACGTAGCCGAATTCCCCGGTCTTCCGGTCGTAGGACGCGCTTCCGAGCTTGCCCTCCTCAAAGCTGACGCCGGTGAGGACCACCTTTTCGGGGCCGAGATCCGAAAGCTTTTTCATGAGCTTTTCGATATACTCCCGGTCGTATTCGTCGCCTGGGTAGCTTTCCTCCAGCATCAGAGTCGCCTCGGTGATGTTGGGCATGATGAGATCGGCCTTTCCGCAGAGCTTCGCCATCCCCTTCGGGAAATCGGGCGAGAAGGAGGCGTAGAGCTTTCCGTTGTCGGCCATCACCGGATCGGTCAGGATCAGGGTGTTTTCGTCTTTGAACTCCCGGTAGAATTCCTCCACCAGCCCGAGCTGCTCGAAGGATCCCAGATAGCCCGAATAGATGGCGTCAAAGGCGATGGGAATGGATTTCCAGTGTTTTTCGATGGGACGGATGTCCTCGGTCAGATCCCGGAAGGTAAAGCCGGTGAAGCCGCCGGTGTGGGTGGAGAGCACCGCGGTGGGAAGCACCGTGGCCTCGATCCCCGCCGCCGACAGGATCGGCAGAGCCACCGTCAGGGAGCATTTGCCGAAGCAGGAGATGTCGTGGATAGCTGCGACCCGTTTCTGTTTCATGATGGCAGGACCTCTTTTCAGTATCTTTTCCGCCGCTTTTTGCCTTGTCCGCATCCGAAAAGGGAATCTGAGAAAAGGGTTCCGGCGCCGGTTTCACCTATTATATAACTATGTTTTCGTTTTGTCAAGTGAAAAGGCCGCCGGAAATTCCGGTTCCAACCTGCGGCCGGGCAGGGGATCGTTTGCCGCGGAAGTTCCCGCCCGCCGCTTGATTTCTTCCCGGCGGAAGGATATAATGGGAATAAGCTTACGGCGCGCCGCGCCGGAAAGGAAGGTTTATTCATGAAACGCATCACCGTCGATTTCAGGGAAACCACCGGTCCCGTAAAGCCCATGCACAGCGTCAACAACGGCCCCTC
>CACYBP010000206.1 GCA_902772625.1 Oscillospiraceae bacterium | reverse complement strand
TATCATCGCTACGTCCTGGGCACCTACGAGCTGATGGGAAGGATCGTAAAGGCCTTCCCGGACCTCCTGATCGAAAACTGCTCGGGCGGCGGCGGGCGCTACGACCCGGGCATGATGGCCTTCTCGCCCCAGATCTGGTGCTCGGACAACACCGACGCCCTGTCGCGGGTGGATATCCAGTTCGGCTCCTCCCTCTGCTATCCCGCCAGCGTCCAGGGCGCCCACGTGTCGGCCTCCCGCCGCTCCTCCTACGAGACCAAGCGCAACGTGGCGATGTGGGGCACCTTCGGGTATGAGCTTGACCCGGCGAGGATCAGCGAGGAGGACCGGAAGGAGATCCGGACCCAGATCGCCGATTATCACAGGTATTACGATCTGATCCACCGGGGCGATCTTTACCGGCTGATCTGCCCCTGGGACGATCCCTACAAGTGCGCGTGGGAATTCGTGAGCGAAGACAGGTCCGAGGCCCTCGCCACGGTGCTGATCAAGTTCAGAAAATGCGAAAGAAGCTTCTTCCTGCGCCTGCGGGGTCTCGATCCCGAAAAGACCTACGTGTGGGAGGAGAACGGGGAGAAGTATTCCGGCGCGCTTCTGATGAACGCGGGGATCACCCTCTTCGATATGCCGAATCAAGACGGCTTTTCCAAGACCTTCCATTTCACCGCCTGCTGAAAAAAAGAGACCGGGCCGGGGCATTCCGGAGGAAAGCCCCGGCCGGTCTCTGAACCGGGATAAACGGGAGAAAACCAAGTACTGCGGCCAATGCGGAAAAAAGCTGCCTGAAAAAGCCGCCTTCTGCCCTCTCTGCGGCGCGCCCGCACCGAAGGACGGAGGGGCGGCGTTCCCGGCGGGACCGCTCCCGGCTCTCGATCCCCTTCCGGGAGGATGCGGACCGGAACGGGTGGCCGGACGGGGGATACGTATAGGCCTCCGGCGACCGGGACCTTCCGGACGCTGCTTCTGTCCCGAAAGGCCTGGAACGGGCTCGTGCGCGGGGCGGACTGATTTGGAAACGGGCGGGGAAAGGGGCTTCGCGCCCCGGGACGACCCCGCGGGAAGGAGGAAAAACGTGAGAATCGTATTCGTGCGCCACGGCGATCCGGATTACCGGAACGACTGCCTGACCCCGCTCGGACGGGCGCAGGCGAAGGCGGCCGCCGAAAGGCTGAAGGAGGAGGGGATCTCCGAGATCTGGTCCTCCACCTGCGGACGCGCTCTGGAGACCGCGGACTACGCCGCAAAGGCTCTTGGTCTCCCGGTGAAAGAGCTGGATTTCATGCGGGAGATCACCTGGGGAAGCCGGGACGGAAGCGAGATCTTCGCCTGGGGCCACCCCTGGGCCATCGCCAACGAGCTTGCGAAAACGGGGGTCAGCCTCACCGATCCCCTCTGGCGGGAGCATCCCTTCTATCGAAACAACCTCGTCACCGACGCGGTGGACAAGGTGGAAAAGGGGGTCGACCGGTGGCTCGCCTCCTTCGGCTATCTCCGGGAGGGAGCCTATTACCGCAATACCCGGGAAAACGAGGAGGAACTCACCGTCGCGCTTTTCAGCCACGGCGGCTCCTCGGCCGCGGCCATGGGGCGTATCCTCGATCTGGAATTTCCCTACCTGTGCGCCCTGATGCACATCCCCTTCACCGGGATCACCGTGATCCGGATGGACCGGAGACCGGGAAGCCTCGCGCTTCCGGTCCTGGAGCTTTCGGGCGACGGAAAGCATATTCTGGGCGTCGAGGCGGAATAATCGGAACAGATAAGCGCGCCTTTTCCGGCGCGAAAAGCGCGGGCGGAAAAGGCGCGGACGGAGGACCTTATGTATTATTTCCTTCTCCCTTCAATCGGGAGCTATAACTTCATTCTGGTGATTGCGGCGGTGCTGCCGGCGATCCTTCTGATGATCCGGGTATACCGGGCCGACCGGCTGGAAAAGGAATCCCCGGCGATGCTCTGGAGGCTTATCAAGGCCGGGATCTTCTCGGCTCTGATCGCCCTGGTGCTGGAACGGATCTCCGGGGCGGTCCTCGACCTTCTCGTAAGCGGGAATACCGGGCTTCACGACCTGCTTCTCTATTTCGGCGTGGTGGCCTTTTCGGAGGAAGGGGCGAAGTATTTCCTCCTGAAAAGGAGCTCCTGGCGCTCGCCGGAGTTCGACTGCCAGTACGACGGGGTGCTTTACGCGGTGTTCGTGTCCCTGGGATTTGCGCTCTGGGAGAATATCAGCTACGTGATGGCCTACGGCTTCGGCACCGCGATCCTCCGGGCGCTGACGGCCATACCGGGGCACGCCTGCTTCGGCGTTTTCATGGGCGTGTTCTACGGATTTGCCCGGAGGAGCGAAAACGCGGGACGGACCGGGGAGGCGAAGGCTCTCCGG
>CACYBP010000205.1 GCA_902772625.1 Oscillospiraceae bacterium | reverse complement strand
TTCGGCTTCTTGCCCTTCATGACGAAGTCCTTGAGATGCACCACCGGCGCGCGTCCGGCGTATTTCAGGACGAAGGGAGCCGGTTCCTCGCCGCCCACGTTGACCCAGCAGGTGTCCAGCTCGGTCTGGAGCAGGTCGGCGGGAATGGTTTCGTACATCACGTCGAGGCCGTATTTGTCCCCGAGCTTCACGAACTCAAAGTCGTGGTTGTGATAAAGCAGCGTAAGCCCCAGCTTTTTCGCGGCTTCGCCGATCCGGCGGATCTTGGAAAGCGTGTCCTCAAAGCCCGGCTGTCCCGGCCGCTCGCCGTCGCCGAGATAGGGGACCGCCACGTATTTCATGCCGAGGAATCTGCATTTTTCAAGCTCGCCCTCGGGATCGGCGGCCAGAGCCGCCAGCGGCACGTGGGCCGAGGGGCAGGCAAGTCCGTACTTCTCAAAAATCTCCTTCATCTTTTCCACGGGGACCGGATAGCCGGCGGGCTCCACGCCCTGATACCCCATGGCGGCGACCTTCTGGATCGTTCCTTCGAAATCCTTCGCCAGATCGTCGCGCACCGAATAAAGCTGCAGCGCTACGGGTAATGCCATAAAAACGCCTCCTTATTGGATTTTCTTCATTCTACCACAGGGAAGGGGCGAAATCAACTTGCATTTTCTCCTTTTTCCCGTTATACTGAAAAAAAGCCGCGCGTTTCCGCGCGGCGCGGAAGGGGATAAAGAATCATGATCCGGATCGAATCAGGCCGGCTTTCGGCCGCCGTCAGCGAAGAGGGAGCGGAGCTCAAAAGCCTTCGCGTGGGAGAGACAGAATTCCTCCGCCACGATCCCCGGGATCCGTGGCAGGAGACCGCCCCGGTGCTTTTCCCCATCTGCGGGGGATTGAAGGACGACTATTTCCTCTACCGGGGGAAGAAATACTTGCTTCCGAAGCACGGCTTTGCCAAAAACCGCGTCTTCAAAGGCGAAAAGACCGCAAAAGACCGGGCGGTCTTTACGCTCCTGCCCGAAGAGGGCGACCGGGAGATCTATCCCTGGGACTGGCGGTTCGAGGTGATCTTTGAACTTTGCGGCGAAAGCCTCCGGGTGACCTACGCGGTGGAAAACACCGGGGAGGAGACCATGCTCTTCTCGCTGGGCGCCCACGAGGGCTACGCCCTGCCCGGGGGGATGGAAAACTACCGGGTGGAATTTGAAACAGAGGAGACCTGCCCGGTCTATTCGGTGACCGGCCCGCTTCTGGACGGCGGGAAAAAGCCCTTTCTCCGGGGCGAAAAAAGCTTCGTGCCGCGCCCCGACATGTTCGTGCCCGACGCCCTGATCTTCAAGGATCTGGTTTCCCGGAGGGTGTCGATCACGGGCGAAGACCGGCGGATCACGGTGGATTACCCGGGATTCCCTTACCTCCTTCTGTGGCAGATACCGGGAAGCCGGTATCTCTGTGTCGAGCCCTGGCACGGCATGCCCGACAGCGTCGAGGGCGACCACGACCTTTCCGGGCGGGAGGGGATCGTTTCACTTCCGGCGGGGGAACGCTTTTCCCTGACTCACGCCGTCACCCCGGAGCTTTTCTGAGAAAGAACGAAAAAGCGCGCGGAAGAAATTTTCTTCCGCGCGCTTTTTCAGAGGGATCAGAGGGGCAGACGGTTGTTGTAGACCATGGGAAGCCCCTCCCGGGCGATATGGCTCATATCCGAGAGGGTGAGACAGGTGGGGACCGTCACGCCGTCGGGGTGGTTCGCGAAGCGCAGGATCGTAAGACCGGAGTGGGTGATGTCGAACGACGACCAGAACCTGACCGGATGGATCCCGAGCAGATGGGAAAGGAAGGTCAGGCCGAAGCCCTGATGGCAAAATAGCGCTACCCGCTCCTCGTTCGGGGCGGCGATCCGGTAGATCTCGCCCTCCCGCACGTATCCGAGCCTTGCCAGGAAGGCGTCGGCGTCCTTTTGGACGCGCTCGTACCCCGCCCTGGCGTTGGTCTCGTCAAAGAAGCGGGATTCGTACCATTTGCCGGAAAGGGCGACCGGGTCGCTCCGGAGAAGATGCCCCGGGATCATGAAGGACCAGTAGCGGCGGCCTTTTTCGTCGACCCGGGAAAAATCCCGCCAGGTCAGA
>CACYBP010000204.1 GCA_902772625.1 Oscillospiraceae bacterium | reverse complement strand
CCTGGCTCCGGGAGGACGGGATCGGGGAGCCGATCTGCCACAACGCCGCGAATCCCCGGGAAAACGCCCTGTTCCGGGAGACCGTGGAGAAGATGGGAAAGGACTTCCTTCTCGGAAGCGACCATTATTACAATCTCGATCTCGACTGGGCTCAGAACAGCCCCACCCCGCAGTACGCCCTGCGCATGCTTTCCGGCTGCGAGACCCTCCGCGCCATGGGGATGCCGCCCACGGTGCTCGAAATGCCCGGCGGCTCGCCTTCGGACACGCCGCCCATCCTCCGGGAGGACCTTCTGGCCTGCTATATGACCAACCTCGCCCTGGGGATGAAGGGCGTGAATTACTATATCTACACCGGCGGCCCCAATTACCCCGGCACCGGAAACACCGCCGATATCTATGATTACAACGCCCTCGTCCGCGCCGACGGCACGAAAAACGAGACCTACGACGCCCTTTTCACCTTCGGGAATTTCCTCCGGGATCATGAGTGGCTCGCCTGGAGCAGGAGGGAAAGCGCCGTGAACCTGGGCTTTGAGTGGGAGACCCTCCGGGGACGCGATCACGACACCCCGCGGCTTTCCTACGGAAACGCGGCGGCCGGGGCGCTTCTGGAAAAGGGCTGGCTCTACGCCCTGATGTGCTCCCGCTTCGCGCCCGCGATGGTCTCGCTTGAGGAAGTCCCCGACCCCGGGATCCCCCTGGTGATCCCGACCTCCGGGGCCCTTTCTGAAACGGCACAGAAGAATCTCCTTTCTTTCGTGGAAAGGGGAGGAAATCTGATCCTCACGCCGGTGATGCCCGACCTGGATCAGGATCTCCGGCCGCTTTCACGTCTTTCCCCGCTTTTCGGCAGCACGCGCTTCGTCCCGGCGAAAAAGAGCCTGCGGGCGGCGTATTCCCCCGGGACGGGGAATATCTACGGGATGGAGGCCGTGACGCGCGCGGAGGACCTGCCCTCCGACGCGGAGATCCTGCTCCGGGACGCCGACGGAGACGCGGTCTTCGGCTTCGCCCGTCCCTACGGGCGGGGGAAGGCCGTCTTCCTCGGCGCCGGCTTCAAGATGAAAAGCTTCACCCAGCCCCTCTTTCTGGAAGCCCTTCTGGAAAGACTCGGCGCGAAACCGGTGGTTTTCTCCGAAAACCGGAATATCTTCACCTCGCTCTTTACGGACGGGGAGGGAAGACGGATGCTTTTCCTCATGAATCTGTTCAGCGGCAGACAAAAGACCTCGGTCCGCGTGTTCCGCGGAAGCGAGGCGACACTTCACGATATCACTCTGGAACCGATGGAGGTAAAGACCTATGAACTCTGAAAATCCCATTCTCCGCGAAGCGCCCGCGCCGCTCTTCCGCGATCCGGTCTATGAAGGCGCCACCGATCCGACGATCATCTGGAACCGGCGGGAAAAGAGCTGGTGGATCGTCTACACCGCCCGCCGCGCCACCGACAAGGGGCGGGGCGTGGCGTGGGTACACGGAAGCGACCTCGGCGTCGCCTCGTCGGACGACCACGGCAGGACCTGGCTCTACCGCGGCACTCTGGAGCTGGAGCCCATCGAAAAGGGGCGGAACACCTTCTGGGCGCCCGAGATCCTTTATCACGCGGGGCGCTACCACATGTTCGTCAGCTACATCACCGGCGTCCCGGAGGCCTGGGTGGGCTCGAGACGCATCCTTCACTACACCGCGGAGGATCTGTGGACCTGGAAATTCGAGGGGATCCTGCCCCTGCCCAGCCGGAAGGTCATCGACGCCTGCGTCTACCCCGCGCCGGAGGGATGGCGGCTCTGGTACAAGGACGAGGAGGACGGGAACCACACCCATTTCGCCTCCAGCCCCGATCTTTACGAGTGGGCTTATTCGGGCGTGGCCACCTCGGATCAGGCCCAAGAGGGACCGAACGTCTTCTCTCTCGGCGGCGAGACCTGGATGATCGCCGACATCTGGGACGGCTTCGCGGTCTATAAATCCCGCGATCTGACCGGATGGGAAAGGCAGGAGGGAAGCTTCCTTTCGGAACCCGGCGTCCGTCCCGACGACCAGAACCGCGCCCATCACGCCGACGTTCTGAGCCTCGGCGATCACGCCTATCTCTTCTATTTCACCCATCCGGATCAGAATAAAGCGGGCGCGGAGGAATGGGAAAGGCGCCGCTCGGCGCTTCAGACCGCCCTTCTCCGGGTGGAAAACGGCCGCCTGACCGTCACGCGGAACGAGCCCTTCGATTTTTACCTGCCCGATCCTCCGGAGGAAGGGGAGGGAGACAGATGATCCCGATCGATCTTCACGGAAAGACCGCGCTGGTGACCGGCGCGGGAGGAGAGCTCGGCCGCGTCATGGCCCGCACTCTGGCGGAGGCGGGCGCCGACGTGATCCTGCACGGCTTTTCCCATATGGAACGCACCGAAAGGATCGCCCGGGAGATCGGAGAGGATACCGGCGTCCGGACCTTCGCCGCGAGGGCCGACGTGGGGGATCTCGATTCGGTCCTCGCGATGAAAAAGGAGATCGAAGAGCGCTTCGCCCTTCCGGATATCGTGGTGACCGCGGCGGTGGCGCAGTACGCCTGGAAGGAGCTTCTGGACCAGCCGGTCGAGGATTACGAAAGCCAGTTCCGCACCTGCGTTCTCCAGAACGTCCACATGGCCAAGGCCTTCGTTCCTCACATGAAGGAACGGGGATACGGCCGGATCGTCGGGATCAATACGGAATGCGCCATGCGCTGCGGCGTGACCGAATCGGCCTACGACTCCGGAAAGCGCGGCATGGACGGGATCATGCGGGTGCTTGCGAAGGAGGTCGGCCCCTTCGGGATCACGGTCAATCAGGTGGCCCCCGGCTGGACGGTCAGCGAGAAGGACCGGCTGGCGCACACCGAACGCGCGCCGGCATACGAGGCGGGCGTCCCCCTCGGGCGGCGCGGCACCGACCGGGAGATCGCGAACGCGGTGCTCTTCCTCGCAAGCGACCTGGCAAGCTTCATCACCGGCGT
>CACYBP010000203.1 GCA_902772625.1 Oscillospiraceae bacterium | reverse complement strand
TGTGCAAATCAATAGAGAGGATGCCTTGCTTCCTCTCGGCATCCTCTCTATTTTTTCTTCTACCCCAACTATTGACATTGAGCCTTTTTATTTACTGTCCTTTAGAGCACCTTGCATTCCACGGGGCTTTTTCGGGTCGCGCGGGACTTCACGTCCCGTGTTTTTCCCGTTCCTGCCGTTCGTAGGCGTTGCCCGAATGGGCGTCGAAGCCGTCGGGGAGATATTCCGAAGGGATATACTCCTCATATTTCAAATCGTAGGCGTAATTGCAGAAGATCAGCTCCACGTACACGATCTTTCCCTTCCCGTCGGTCAGAGCGTAAACGAAGCCCTGATACTCGTCGGCATTCACGGCGAGCAGCTCGTAGGAGGAAAAGCCCCTGACGCCGTAGATGCCCCGATACTCGTCGGAAGGGAGAGCCTTCAGGCGTGCGACCTCCTTTTCATAAGCCCCGCTTTCATAATCCAGCGCCAGCCAGCAAAGATACTGGGCGTCCCAGGGATTGTAATAGACCATTTTGAAATCTTCCACGCGCGCTTCCGGGGCGATCTTTTGGGGGAAGATTTCTTCCTTCATGTCCCATTTGTTCCGGTATTCCTCCTTCGCCGCGGGGCCGATCACCTCTTCGTATTGCCCGATCTCGGAGGTCACCTCGGGCTTTGCAAAAACGCTTCCGAGAAAAAGGGCGGCAATCGCCCCTCCGCCCAGAAGGACACGGACGGCAAAGAAAAGGATCAGGGCCAGCATGACCGCGCCCGCCGCGATCAGGCCGGCGTTGGTTTTTTTCATTCTGCGGTTCTCCCTCCATACGCCGAGAAGATTTTTGTCGTCGCGCGCCTGTCTTTCGGGAGGCGGCACGCGCCCGCCGGAAAACAGCTCGTTGATCGAGATCGAAAGGAGCGCGCAGAGCGGCTCCAGAAGCGAATAGTCGGGCATGGTGCGCCCGGTTTCCCAGCGGGAGACCGAACGGTTGGACACGCCGAGCTTTTCGGCCAGCTCCTCCTGCGTCATGCCCTTCGCCCTTCGCTCCGACGCGATAAAGGCGCCGGTCTTTTTCGGATCGAACATTTTTTCGGAAAGCTCCTTTCCTTTTCTCGGGTATTATATTAGCCGATCGGGCCGGAAAAGGCAAGGACAGAAAGCGAGAACCGGGCAAAAAAGAAGCTCCGGCTTCTGTTCCCGTGAAAAAAGTCCGCCCTCCCCGGAAAATCCGGGGAGGGCGGACGCCGTATTTTGCCTTGCCTTTTTTTATTCGGCGCGGATCAGGCGGAAGAAGCGGTATCCGCCGCCGAACACCGGGAGGTTGTAGACCTTTTCCACCGGTTCGGGCCGGAAGGCCGCGCAGTCGCCCCAGCGCATCGGGCGCGGATTGATCCTGACCGGGGTGGTGATCTTCATGCCGGTCTCCAGGTCCTCAAAGCCCGCGTACTCGTCGCCCAGGATCACGATCTCCGCGGGTTCCTTGAACTCGTTGAAGTTGAAGACGCCGAAGGTGTCGTTGTCGTAGAGATAGAGGTTGAACTTCGGGGAAACCGAAAGGAACATCTTTCCCTTGCGTGCAAAGTTCTTCGCGATGGCGCCCACCACGTCCTTCGGGAGCTTGTAAAGATCGCCGAAGTTGTCGGGGATATTGAGGATGTAAAGGAAGCCGTCGCCGTAATAATCCTCGGTCATCACCGGCGTGCTGAAGTCGTTGACGTGCAGAAGCACGTCGGCCCAGGTGGAATTGGTCTTGTAATTCAGCGCGGTGAAGGTGATCGCCTCGTCGTTCCGGTGCACGTTGTGGGTGGCGACGTTCTGGTTGGTCAGCTGGTAACGGGTGCCGGTGAATTTCCGGTCGGTGGGTCTGACCGAGGTCATGTCGAAGATGCCCCTGTCGGCCGTGGCGCGGAAGAAGCCGCTGGTGATGATGGCGATGCCGCCCTCGCGCACGTATTTTTCAAGCTTCGGCATGATCTCCTGATCGTAGGCCGCGTTCTGGGTCAGGAAGATCACCGGGGCCTTGTCGTCGAATTCCGGCGTCGGCTCGAGCGGAATGCCCAGCATGCCCACGTAGTTGATCAGCTGATCCTCGCCGTCGGCGTCGTAGGGCTCGTAGGTCGAAACGCCGGTGGGGTTGCCGAGCTTGGAAAGGATCGCGTCCACCCGGTCAAGATCCACTCCCAGCGCCGCCAGGGCGGGGTTGTTGACCATGGAGGGGAAGTTGAACATCATCAATTCGCGCGCCTTGGCGAAGAAGGTCAGCTCGGCCTGCTCCAGATACACGCTCAGGTTGCCCATGGCGCCGCCCATGTCGATCCATCCGCCGCCGTTGCGTCCCGGGGCGACGTTTTCCATCAGGCGGATCAGGGAATAGCTCATGTACCGCTGGAGGTGCTGGCTGCTGTAATTGCTGTTGCGGGTCTCGGTGCCGGTGTAGATCCCGTCGAAGATGTCCTTCTGTTTGCCGGGATTGTAGCCGTTTTCCTGATAGGATTCGTACCAGTTGGGGTATTTGATGATCACGCGGCAGGCGGGATTGACCTCCTTCGCGGTGGCCACCAGCTCCCGGGAGACCTCCTCCATCTGATCAAGCTTGAATTGCGCCCAGCTCTTGTTCCCCTTCTTCTCGATGCACATTTTGCACTTGCAGGCGCCGAAGAAGAAGTCGTCCAGGATGAATTCGTCGAAGAGCTTCGCGGTATATTTCACGATGCGGGTAAGCTCCGCCCGGTGCGCGGGATCGGAATAGCAGAAGGTGTCGTACACCGAGGGTTTCTTTTCGCCCACCTTGACGGTGGTGGTGATCCCTCCGGCCACCTCCACGCCGGCGTCCTCGAAGATCTTCTTTGCCGCAAGCATTTTCTCCTCGGGAACGTCCACCAGGGCGCGGTGGGTTTCCAGATAGACCTTGTCCAGCCCCACGTGCTTCTGATGGAAGGCCAGGTCGGACTTGATCTTCTCCGGCGTCGCCCGGTCGAGATAGTAGGCGAAAACGTAGGACGCCAATTTGAAGTTCTGATACTTGCTCACAGATATGCCCCCTTTGTTTATTTGCCTCCATCATAGCAGAGGAATCCTCTCCCGTCAAGCGTTCCGGGACTTTGTTCACAAAGGATTTACAAAAAGCCCCGCCTTCCGGGGCTTTTCCGGAGAAAGCGGAAAAAAAGGGAGGCGGTCGCCCGCCTCCCGGAAATAGCGTTTTTCAGAGGGGCGGGGTGAGCTTTTCCACCTCGGTCCCGGTATAGTACCAGGTCACGATCTCCCGGGCGGTCTTTCCCTCCAGCGCCATCCCCCTCGCGCCGTACTGGCTCATGCCCACGCCGTGACCGTAGCCGCGCACCGTCATGCGGATCTCCCCCTCTTCAAAGGAAAAGGTCACGTTGGCCGAACGGAGGCCGTAAAGATTGCGGAAATTCCGCCCCGTCAGGGTGACCCCCGCCACCGTCATCTCCCGGATCCCGCCCGAGGCGCTGCGGACGACGCTTTCGATCCACCCCTCGGGAAGCTCCGGGAACACGGCCTCGGGGTATTTGGCGAGAAACACGTCCTTGAATTCCTCGTTTTCCAGGCTGACCTCGGTCTCGTATTTCGCGTTCTCCCGGTCCCAGGGGCTGTCCACCGCCAGAAGATAGGGGATCGCGCTTCCCCAGACGTCCTCGGCGCTTTCGGTCTTCCCCGAGGAGACCGCGTGGAAGATGGCCGAAATGGGATTGCCCTTATACGTGACGATCTCGCCGTCGCTTTCCTCCACCGCCTCGCGGATCAGGGCGCTGTAGGCCTCGTAGTCCGCGCCCCACTTTTCCCGGAGCCTTTCTTCGGAGGCGAAGGCCTGACAGTGGGCGGAATTCGTGCAGACGTCGGCGTTTTCGTGGCTGGCCGAGCCGGGCCTTTCTTCGCGGAGCTTCTTTTTGTACATCACGTTGGTACGCGCGGCGATGGCCTGGGCCTTCAGGGCCTCCTTCGGGTAAAGCGCCGGCATTTCGGCCGAAAGCACCCCCTGAAGATACTCCGACAGGGTCATTGTGATCACCCCGTCCCCGTCCAGGACCTCCACCGTTGTTTCCTCGTCGAAAAGCTTCTCCTTTTCGTCAAAGAGGATCTCGGTCCCGGTCCCGGGCTCCTCCGTCCCGCCCTTCCGGAGCGTCAGAACGGTGAGCGGCAGGAGAAAGAAGATGACCGCAAGCGCCAGCGCGATCAGCAGGCGGCGCATCGTCTTATCCTGTTTTTGCAAGATTTTTTTTCGTTCCTTCATTTTCTTTCGATTTTTCCTTGACAGTTCGCTTGTATTATGGTATGATACGAATACTTCATATCTTTTCTTGCATTTTCAAAGGAGCTGATTGCATGTCCGTCGCCAATTACAACGAATACATAGAGACCATATGCGCTTCTCTTTCCGAATATTCCCGGATCGACGCGGAGGATTACGTCCGTTTCGGCGTCAAACGGGGACTCCGGAACGACGACGGCACCGGCGTCATCGCCGGGGTCACCAAGGTCTGCGACGTCCACGGCTATGAAATGATCAACGGCGTGCGCACTCCCACCGAGGGAAAGCTTTACTACCGCGGCTACGACGTGGAGCAGCTGATCGCCGGCTTCACCGCCGACAACCGCTACGGCTTTGAGGAGACCGCGTATCTGCTTTTATTCGGCCGGCTTCCCAATAAAGACGAGCTGGACAAATTCAACGCGCTTCTGGATGAAGGGCGGGAGCTTCCGCGCTACTTCACCGAGGACATGATCATCAAGGCCCCCTCCCGCAACATCATGAACAAGCTCGGCCGTTCGGTCCTGGCCATGTATTCCTACGACGACAACCCCGACGATCTGTCCCCCGCCAACATCGTCCGGCAGTCCCTGGAGCTGATCGCCCGGTTCCCCACCATCGTGGCCCACGCCTATCAGGTCAAACGCCACGAGTACGACAACCGGAGCATGCACATCCACAATCCCAAAAGCGGGCTCTATTCGGCCCAGAATCTGCTCAGGCTTCTGCGTTCCCACAAGGTCTTCACCGAGGAGGAGGCGCACCTGGTGGATATCTGCCTGGTGCTTCACGCCGACCACGGCGGCGGCAACAACTCGGCCTTTGCCTGCCGCACCCTTTCCAGCGCCGGCACCGACACCTACGCGGCCATTTCGGCGGCGGTGGGTTCCCTGAAGGGCTTCCGTCACGGCGGCGCCAACCTGAAGGTCCTGGAGATGATGGATCTATATAAGGCCTCGGTCACGAACCCCTACGACGAAGGGGCGCTGAAGGATTATCTGGTGAAGATCCTGAAGAAGGAAGCCGGCGACGGCAGCGGTCTGATCTACGGCATGGGCCACGCCGTCTACACGCTTTCTGACCCCCGGGCCAAGATCCTGCGGGCCCACGCCGAAAAGCTGGCCGCCGAAAAGGGCCTCAGCGACGATTTCGAGCTTTACCGCCGGGTGGAGCGCCTGACCCCCGAGATCTTTGCCGAGCTCAAGGGCGAAAGCAAGCCCATGTGCGCCAACGTGGATCTCTATTCCGGCTTTATCTATCAGATGCTGGGCATCCCTTCGGAGGTGTTCACCCCCATCTTCGCCATCGCCCGCATCGTGGGCTGGTGCGCCCACCGGATGGAGGAGGTCCTGACCCAGAACCGCATCATCCGCCCGGCGTATAAATCCCTGTTCAGCGAAAATCCCTACGTTCCGCTTTCGGAGCGCGCGTAAAGGAGGAAGGACAGGATGTCGACCAGCGCTCTCCGGTCTCTGGCGCTCGCCGTCGTCACGGCCCTGGAGGAGATTTATCCCGACGCGGTCTGTTCCCTTGAAAGCGAAGAGCCGTGGCAGCTTCTCTGCGCGGTGCGCCTTTCGGCCCAATGCACCGACGCCCGGGTCAATCTTGTGACGAAGGAGCTTTTCAAAAGGTTCCCCACCCTTTCCTCCCTGGCCGACGGTGATCTCCGGGAAATAGAAAACATCGTGCGCCCCTGCGGCCTGTATCAGGTGAAGGCGAAGAACCTGAAGGACACCTGCCGGATCCTCCGGGACGAGTTCGGCGGGGTGGTGCCCGACACCATGGAGGCTCTTCTGACCCTGCCCGGCGTGGGGCGGAAAACCGCAAACCTGATCCTCGGCGACGTGTACGGAAAACCCGCCGTGGTCTGCGATACCCATTGCATCCGGCTTGCCAACCGGTTCGGTCTGATCACCGAAACCGATCCCTATAAGGCGGAAATGGCCCTCCGGGAGATCCTTCCCATGGACCGCGCCAACGCCTTCTGCCACAGGCTGGTGCTCTTCGGACGGGAAACCTG
>CACYBP010000202.1 GCA_902772625.1 Oscillospiraceae bacterium | reverse complement strand
TTCACCCGGTATGAAAACGAGCTGACCGCCGGAGAATACAAGGCCGCCATGGGAACCTTCGTGGAGGTCGTGAAAAAGGCGTCAGAGTATCAGGTATACGGCTTCTTCTACATTCTTGCCGAGCTTCTCTGACACGCCGAAAGAAAGCCGGGTGAATCCTCACCCGGCTTTTCTCTTGCCATTTCTATAGGCGAAGGAAAGACAGGACTTTCGCCTCTCCCGGATCAAAGCGCCTTTCCGCCGGTCAGGAAGGAAAGCTCCTCCGGCGAAAGACGCGTGTCGGCGGCCTTCATGCTTTCCTCCAGCTGGGAAAGCCTTTTGCATCCGATCAGCGCCGCGGCGGGGAATGTGTGGGAGGTGATGAAGCCCAGGGTGATCTCAGCCGGGGTCATTCCCTTTTCCCGGGCGAGAGCTTTGACCCGTTCCAGTCTCAAAAGATTTTCGGGCGTCTTGAACCGGGCCAGCGCCTTCTGATTGTTGGAATCCACGCCGCCCCCGGCGCCGCGGATAAAGAATCCCTTGGCCTGGGAGGAGAAGGCGAATACCGGCATGGCGCCGGTCGCGTAATAGGCGTATTCCTCCTCGTTCATGCAGACGAGGCTTTCGTCGCCGTGGGCCTCCGGTGTGGAGCGGGCGAGGCTCCATTGGATCTCGCTTGTCTGAAAGGGAACCAGACCCTCCCGAAGGGCGAATGCGTTTGCCGCCATGATCCGCCGGGCGCGCCAGTTGGACGCGCCGATCGCTTTCACCTTGCCCTCCTTTACGAAGGAAGCGAGGGTGGGCATGATTTCCTCCACCGGCTTCTCCTCGTCGTCCCGATGCAGAAAATAGAGGTCGACCGCGTCGGTTTTCAGGGCGCGCAGGCTTTCCTCCAGATCGCTCCGCAGCTCCCCGGGCGAAAGCCTTGCCCGCTCGGCGCTTCCCTTGTCCACGGCGCCGCCCTTGGTGATCAGAAAGATTCCGTCGCGGTTCCCGCGCGCTTTCATCCAGTCGCCGATGGTATTCTCGCTGGCTCCGGCGCATCCCGGGATCCAGGAGGCGTAAAGGCGCGCCGTATCCACGGCGTTCCCGCCGAGAGCGAGAAAACGGTCCAGAAGAGAGAAAGCTTCATCACGGGATACCGTGGCGCCGAAATAATCGGTGCCGAGGATCAGGGAGGAGACGGGGCGGCCCTGAATCGATATTGTTTTCATAGGTTTGCTCCTTTCGGAAGGTTTGCAAAGAAGACCGGTTTGTGGTATGATTAGAGAAAGAGATCCCTTTCCCAGATTGTACCACAGACCCGGGCAAGATACAAGAAGTGAAGGAGAAAAGAAAGGACGGGACGGTCTTTTCCCTCGTGTAAGAAAGATCAGACCCCGCATGGCGCCTCACGGAGCTTTTCTCAAATAAAATCGAATTCCCGCGCATATAGTGGAAAAAGCGGGGAGGGGATCCTATGAGAAAGAGGAGAGGCGGCAGAACGTATTCCGGGAGAAAACTCCTGCTTCTGGCGAAGGACCGGTCTTGGATAAGCGCGCGCCGCGCCGTGCTTCTTGCCGCGGTTCTTCTCGTATCCGTGCTTCTTCTGGCGGGCGGGGAGAGCTTTCTTGAAAGGCGGTACGCTCCGGAGATCATGGCCATGGCCCTCTCCGAGGTGCAGAACCGCACCGTGACCGAAGCGGCCGGGTTGATCAGCGAGGCCATGGAGCGAGAAGAGATCGCCCCCGGCGATATCTTCTCGATGGAGAGAAAAGCCGACGGGAGCGTGATCTCCTGCCGCACCGATACCGCCCTTCTCAATAAGCTCGGCGCCGTAGTGGCGGAGGGACTCGACCGGTACTACCGCGCCGAGGGCGGCAACGTGGGGATCCCGCTGGGGAATCTCCTGGGAAGCGGCGCGTTTTACGCCCGGGGGCCGCGGATCGTGTTCCGCGTCCTTCCGGTAAGCCGGATCTCCTGCCGGTACGAGACCGAGTTTTTTGCGGCCGGCATCAATCAGACGGTCCACAGGATCTCTTTCCGCGTCACCTCGGTCGTTACGGTGATGGGCGCGGGAGGAAGCGAAACAGTGGAAATCAGCGAAAGCTTTCCGGTGGCGGAGGTGGTCTTGATCGGCTCCGTGCCGGGGGTTTATCAGGAAAAACAAGGGGGATAAAGAAGATGGATCCCAAAGCTGAGATCGAAGCCCTCAGAAAAGAGCTGGAGGAGAATTCCTACAAATATTACGTTCTGGACGCGCCGGAATTGACCGATTATGAATACGATCAGAAGATGATCCGGCTCCGCGCTCTGGAGAAGGAACATCCAGAATACTATTCGCCCACCTCTCCCAGCGTTCGGGTAGGGGGAGAAGCGCTGGAAAGCTTTCAGAAGGTGACGCACGAGGTGCCGCTGCAAAGCCTGAACGACGTCTTTTCCAAAGAAGAGCTTCTGGAATTCGACCGCCGGGTCAAATCGGTCTTTCCTGACGCGGAATACGTGCTGGAAATGAAGATCGACGGTCTCTCTGTCGCCATCGAATACGTGAACGGCGTCTATACCCGCGCGGCCACCCGGGGAGACGGGCTGGTGGGCGAGGACGTGACCGAAAACGTGCGCACCATCGGCGCGGTGCCCCTTCGCCTGAAGGACGCGCCGGAGCGGATCGTGGTGCGCGGGGAAATCTACATGCCCCGCTCGACCTTTGACAGGATCAATCTGAAACGCGACGAGGAGGGGCTTCCTCCCATGGCCAATCCCAGAAACGCCGCCGCGGGCACGATTCGTCAGCTCGATCCCAGGATCGCCGCCTCGCGCGGGCTTTCCATCTTCATCTTCAACGTTCAATCCTCAACGGATACGCCGTATACCACTCACGCGGAATCCATCGCCTATCTGAAAAAGCTCGGCTTCCGCACGGTGGAGGAGATCGGCGTCTATCACGATATGGAAGAAGCCTATGAAAACATCCTCCGCATGGGAACTGAGCGCGTGCGTTTTGATTACGAGACCGACGGCGCGGTGCTGAAGGTCAACCGCCTTTCCATGCGCGAAGCCCTCGGCTCCACCGCCAAAGCCCCGCGCTGGGCAGCGGCCTTCAAGTACCCGCCGGAGGAAAAGGAATCGAAGCTCCTTTCCATCGAGGTCAACGTCGGCCGCACCGGCGTGATCACGCCCTTTGCCGTGATGGAACCGGTCAGGCTGGCGGGTACCACGGTTTCCAAGGCGACGCTGCACAATAAAGATTTCATCCGGGAAAAGGATATCCGCGTGGGGGACACGGTGCTGGTCAGAAAGGCGGGGGAGATCATCCCCGAGATCGTGCGCGTGGTGAAGGACAAGCGCCCGGATTCCGCCGTTCCCTTTCAGATGCCGAAATTCTGCCCCGCCTGCGGCTCTCCCGTGTACGAGGATGAGGACGACGCGGCGGTGAGATGTACGGGGCTTTCGTGTCCTGCCCAGACGGTGCGCAACATCGAGCACTTCGCGTCCCGGGACGCCATGGACATCGACGGACTGGGTTCGTCGATGGCGGAAGCGCTCTTTGAGGCGGGCCTGGTCAGAAGCGTCGCCGATCTTTACGATCTACGCGAAAAGAGGGAAGAACTTCTTGCTCTGGAACGCATGGGAGAAAAGAGCGTCGATCATCTCCTGGAGGCGCTGGAGGAGAGCAAATCCCGCGGCCTTTCAAGACTGCTGTTCGCCTTCGGGATCCGGCATATCGGGCAGAAAGCCTCAAAGATCCTCGCGGTGAAATACCGCACGCTGGAGGCTCTGCTCTCCGCCTCGGCGGAGGAGCTTTCGGCGATCCGCGACGTAGGGAGCGTGATGGCGGAAAGCTTCACGGCCTGGAAGGAGAACCCCGCGTCGAAGGTTGTGATCGAAAGGCTTATCCGCGCGGGCGTCCTGACCGAGGCAGTGGAGGAGATCCGGGAGAACCTTCTGGAGGGAAAGACCTTCGTCCTGACCGGCACCCTTCCCACCCTTTCCAGAAAAGAAGCGGGGGAAAAGATCGAAAGCTACGGCGGGAAAACCTCCTCTTCGGTCTCGAAGAAGACCGATTACGTCCTTGCCGGCGAGGAGGCCGGAAGCAAGTTGACGAAAGCTCAAAGCCTCGGCATCCCGGTCATCACCGAGGAGGAATTCCTCCGGATGATCAACGAAGCCTGAAGAAAGGCTTGCAGAAAGAGTGAGAAAAGTATATAATACTCACATAAAACGAAAAGGAGAATCGATATGAAGATCACGGTATGGAATGAATTTGCCCACGAGAAGACCGACGCCGCCGTCAAAGCGATCTACCCCGACGGCATTCATGAAACCATCGCCGCCTTTTTGCGCAAAAACGGCTACGACGTGAAGACCGCGACCCTGGACATGCCTGAACACGGCCTGACCGAAGAGGTCCTTGCCGACACTGACGTTCTCTTCTGGTGGGGCCATATGCGCCACGGCGACGTGAAGGACGAGATCGTGGATCGCGTCTACCGCCGTGTGATGGACGGAATGGGGCTTGTGGTCCTGCATTCCGGCCACGCCTCGAAGATCTTCCGGAAGCTTGTCGGCACCGACTCCGATCAGCTGAAATGGAGAGAATCGGGTGACAAGGAGATCCTCTGGGTGGTCAACCCCGGTCACAAGATCGTGGAGGGCATCGGCGAGAACATCATTCTGGAGCATGAGGAAACCTACGGCGAACACTTCATCATCCCCGAACCTGACGAGCTGGTGCTGATCAGCTGGTTCTCCGGCGGAGAGGTGTTCCGCAGCGGGTGCTGCTTCCGCCGCGGCCGCGGGAAGATCTTCTATTTCCGCCCCGGACACGAATCCTTCCCGGTCTATCACAATGAGAAGGTGCAGAAGCTCCTGATCAACGCCGCCGAATGGGCCTACACCCCGCGCCCGGTGGATATCCGTTACGGGCATATTCCGGTATCGATCCTCAAAGAGGGAGAATAATCCTCTGAACACGAGGGACAGGCGGCGCGAACCGCCTGTCCTTTCCCTGTAAAAAGGGGGGGAAGTGATGAAAAAACGCGTCTTGGAAAGTCCCGTCGGCCCTCTCGGGCTTTACGAGGAGGAAGGAAAGATCGTCCTGATTACCTTCTCAGAGAGCGGAGAGGAAAGGGAAGAATCGCCGGCGCTTCTTCAGGCCGAAAAGGAGCTGAAGGAGTATTTCCGGGGCGAAAGAAAGCGTTTCACCTTTCCCTGGAGCCTTTCGGTTCCGGGCTTTGAGGGGAAATGCCTTCGCGCGCTGACTTCGGTTCCCTTCGGGAAAACGGTTTCCTATGGGGAGCTTGCGGCCATGGCGGGAAGTCCCCGGGGGGCGCGTGCCGCGGGAAACGCGGTGCACAAAAACCCGCTTCCGATCCTGATCCCCTGTCACCGGGTGATCCTGGGGGACGGACGGCTCGGCGGATTCGGGGGAGAACCGGAGATCAAGAAGGCGCTTCTGCGATTGGAAGGAGTCCGGATACGGGAATGAAAGAAGATAATGCCGTAAAGAAGCCGAAAAGCGCGGGAAGGCTGCGCTATATCGGAAGCTTTCAGACCGCGGCCGTCGGGATCGCGGTACCGGCGATCGCGCTTCTGATCCTTTTGGGCGGGATCCTGGTCTTTTGCTTCAAACCCGGGATCGAGGGCGGATACGTGCTTGCGGCCTCGACCGTTCTTTTGGGATTTCTCCTT
>CACYBP010000201.1 GCA_902772625.1 Oscillospiraceae bacterium | reverse complement strand
TTTCTTTCCGTACCTCCGGGTGATCTCCACCATTTTGTCCCAGCATTTGTCCATATCCGCCACCATCTTGAACTGGGTGCGGGCGCGATCCAGATTCTGGCCCGGACGATGGGTCTTGAAATAATGATCTCCCTCGAGATAATCGGTCAGGAAGCGCATCCCGCATTCCAGCGTGATCATCTTGGCCCCCACCGGCAGCGACAGCAGCTCGTTTTCGGTCAGGATGTCCCCGGCTTCGGCAAGATACCCCTTTGCGAAGGCCTCGTAAAGGCCGATATCCATGCGGACCCTGGAAAGATCGCGCTCGTCCTCGTCGGCGGGGTTGGTCCCGGAGCGGATCGAGTCGCCGAAGTCGTAGGCCACGAGTCCCGGCATCACGGTGTCCAGATCCACCACGCAGATGGCCTTTCCGGTGGCCTTGTCCATGAGGACGTTGTTGATCTTGGTGTCGTTGTGGGTGACCCGGAGGGGAAGCTCTCCCCTTTCCAGCTGATCCACCAGAGTGGAGACGAACTTCTCATGCCGCAGGACGAAATCGATCTCGGGGGAGGCGTCCTCTCTTCTGCCCCATTTGTCCTCCTCCGCCGCGCGGCGGAAGGTCTCGAAGCGCTTTTTCGTGTTGTGGAAATCGGGGATGGTCTCCTTCAGGCTCGCCGCGTCGAACCGGTCGAGCATCTTCACGAAGTGGCCGAAGGCGCGGCCGGTCTCGCATAACTGATCCCTGTCCACCACAACTGAATAGGAAAACACGTCGGGCACCAGAAGGGTCACACGCCAGCAATAGCCTTCCCCGTCCACGTAATGGCTTTTCCCGTCGCGGGTGGGCACGAGGGTCAGGACCTCGCGCCGGGGATCTCCCCCCTCGCGCTTCACGATGTCCCGGATATAATCGGTGACCGCCACCATGTTGGCCATCAGGCCCTCGGAATCGGTGAATATATTCTTGTTGATGCGCTGGAGGACGTATTCCCTTTGTCCCGTGCGGGTCTGATAGGTCACCAGAAAGGTGTCGTTGATATGTCCGTCGCCGTATTCCCGCGCGGAGATGAACTGTCCCTCGGTGGCGAAGCGCTCGGCTTCTCTGCGAACGATCCCAAAATCCATAGAAAAACTGTCTCCTTTTCAGAGTTGATGATCAGAATAGCTTTTCGGGATAAAGCCCCGCCCCGTGCATGGCGGCAAGAGCGCTCATGACCTCCTCCCGGTCCTCCCGGTAGGTCACCCCGTGCCAGGCGTCCGGGGAGGTCAGGACCTTCACCCGGGCAAGGCCGCGGTCGATCAGATCCTGCGCCGCGGCGGGCAGGTAAAATTCGGCCTTCAGCGGGTTTTCCGGGAGCTTTTCCCGGAGGAAGGTCAGAAAGCTTTCCCGGAAGGAATCCAGCGCCCCGGGCCCGAATCCCCAGAAATTCATCGAGACCACGGTCTCGGGATCCAGGGGCTTTTCGCCGTCGGGCTCCACCGAGACGATCCCGTCCCCCCTCTTTTCGATGCGGGTCTTTTCGGTGACGCGGAGAAGATAGCCGTCTTTATCCCGGTCGCACACGCCCCGGGAGACCGAGCCGTTCTCGGTCACGGTGTTCTTCAGGGCGTAGCCCACCATGGCCGCGTCGGGCGAAGAGCTTATAAGGTGCTCCGCCATGGCCCTGTAGGCCGCGGGGCCGTAATAATCGTCGGCGTTGGTGACCGTGAAGGGTCCGTCCAGGAAGGGCGCCGCCGAAAGCACCGCGTGTCCGGTGCCCCAGGGTTTCACGCGCCCCGCGGGGATCTCGAAGCCCTGCGGGAGGGTCTGCTCCTGAAAGGCGTAGTAAACGTCGGCTTTCCGGGCGATCCGGTCCCCCGCGGTCTCCCGGAAGAGGTCCTCGTTTTCCTTCTTGATGACGAAAACGATCTTTTCATATCCCGCGCGGATCGCGTCGTAGCAGGCGTAGTCCAGAATGATCTCCCCGTGAGGGCCCACCGGCGCGATCTGCTTCATGCCGCCGAAGCGGGATCCCATGCCGGCTGCCATGACCACCAGGATCGGTCTCATATCGATCACACTCCTTCATCCCGTCTATTCTATACCAAAGAGCGGGGGATTGCAATTCTTTTTTCCTTTTTTGCCCTTCTCCTTCTTTTTTCCCGGCTCATTCTTGCGTTCGGAGGCGCGGCGTGCTATGATAAAGAAAGAAAAACGCCTCCCCGTCGGGGAGAGAAGGAGCGAGAACGACAATGGAACCGAAGCTTTTTACCGACCGGGTCATGCAGGTGGCGATCCTGTGCCGCGACATCCGGAAAACCACCGAGGCGTGGGCGAAATTTCTGGGAGTTCCCACTCCTCCCATCGTCACCACCGACTCCTATGAAAAGACGCAGGCCACCTATCGCGGCAAGCCCTGCCACGCCCGCATCTACCAGTCCTTTTTCAATTTCGAGAACATCCAGTACGAGCTGATCTCCCCCATGGACGACACGCCTTCGGTGTGGCTGGAGTACCTGGAGAAGAACGGCGAGGGCCTTCATCACATCGCCTTCGGCTGCAAAAACATGAAGGAGACCACCCGCCGCCTGGCCGAAGAGGGCTTCCCCACCGTGGCGGCCGGCGAGTATACCGGCGGGCGGTACGCCTATCTCGATTCCGAAAACCAGCTCACCATGATGCTGGAGCTTCTGGAAAACGACTGAACGGCTCCGTTCTCAAAGTAAAAAAGCGCGGGAAGGAGGCGCTTCGTAAGGAAACGCCCCCTTCCCGTTTGAACAGGAGGGGATACCGCGCCGGTCAGCAATAGTGTAATGGCCGAAACAAATCGGAGTTTGCGGAGGCACAGCAAACGAATTCGTCTAAACCTCAAGAAATATCTTAATTATGGCTATTTTTTGCCGAATGGCCCGTCTTCTGCGGGTAATTATTCAGTTTCAATGCAGCTGAAGGAACGTTTGAAAACAAACAAAAGATGCAGAATAATAGCGCTTGATGATTGTCTTCCAATGTCAACTGAACAAATTGTCGAGGAAGTGGTGATGCTTATATGAAGCAAAGATTTATTGCGTTGTTTAGCGGATTTCCCGAACATCATTTTACAAAAGAGATAGCAGAGCGATTACAAAAAGAATTGACCGATCGAAAAAGAATAGTGTTTATAAGTGCATGGCCCTCTGATTACAGGCGTAATGACGAAGACAGCTATGGCATGCACCTGATGCTTGCGGATATAGGATTACGTTTTGACAGTATTTCTTTAATTGATTATAGAACAAAGCCTAATATGGCTAAAGAAATGATTAACCAAGCGACATGTATATGGCTTATGGGCGGAAATGCAACAATGCAGATGAAACTCATAAAGGATTTGCAATTGAGAGATTCCGTCTGCAATTTTGACGGATCAATTATGGGCGTAAGCGCAGGGTCAATGAATCTTGCAAAAACGGTAGTTGATGTATGGGAATCATTTATACCGTATGAAGGACTTGGTCTTACAGACATTACGCTTAAGTCACACTTTACCTGCGCAGAACTTGAAATGAAAGAAAAACTTATTGATATTTCGATGGATTTTCCTATCAATGCGCTCGAAGATTTGAGTGCGATTTTTATTACTGATGACAAAATCGAGCATTGTGGAAAAATCTATCGCGTCGAGAAAGGAACTATTACGCCCTGGTGAACCGAGCTAATCGGTTAGTGGGTTACGGTTACATGAGAGAAAGTCTGATACTTTAGGACAGTATGTTAAATTCCTGTTTGCCGGACGGGTTTTCGATCGTTCACAGATTCTGTGCGCATCGGATCCTGCCCTCAAAACCCGGAACGGGAGAGACAAAACAGGCGCGGTCAGCATGGCCGCGCCTGTTTCCTGTCTTTTTGACGGGTAATGATTCCCTCAAAAAGACCTCCTTACGGTGAGCGTCCGAAGACATTCTGCCTTTCCGCGCCTTTTTGCGTCCTTCAGGGGACGCATTTTTTGACCCAGAGCACCTCGGTCACGCCGTAGGTGCGCACGGCCTCCAGGGGATCCAGAAGCGCGTATCTTTCGTCGATCAGGATCACCGTCCGGTATTCCCGGATCAGGAAGGGCAGAAGGCTGTTGGCGAAGGAATCCCTCAGGACCAGAAGCACGCCCTCTCCCCCCTCGGGGTTGTCGACCCGCAAAAAGCCGTGGTTGCCGCCCTGAAACACCGCGTACTTGTCGGACCCTTCCAGGGCGGAAAGATCGTAAAAGGGGATCTCCTTCCCGTCTGCCTCCGCCCGGACCCCCTCGGGGATCGGGGGAAGCCGGATCTCGTCGGGAGGGACGTTCCTCCCCGGCGCCCGGGAAAAGAGGGTGCCGCGGAAATCCCTTGAGACCGTTTCGGCCTCCGGCTCCGGAAGGGCGTCCGCCTTCCCTTCCCCGGAGAGCTTGTAAAACTCTCCCTCCCGGGAGGCCATCCAGAGAAGATAGGCCTTATAGGCGCCGCCGGTCGTCCAATGGTGGTCGGTCCTGTAATAATCCCCGGGATCGGTGAGCACCGGGGCGAGGTCCAGGACCTTCGCTTCCCCGGCCGCCTCCCGGAAGAGCTTCATCAGGGCCGCGTGGTCGTAGACCGGCGCGCCCTCGGGAAGAAGCTTTCGGAGCGGGATCTCCGCCGGCGGCACCGGAAGGGCCGTCACCGGCACGCCGCCTTCGGACGCGAGTCTATTGATCTTCGCTCCCTCCTTCCGGAGAAAGCCCTCGTCGAAGGCCGGGTACCGTTCAAAGAGCCTTTTGTCCTTCCCCACGTAAAGATCGTCAAATTCCCCGGCCCCGAGAGCGAGGAAGAGCTCCGCCTCCCGCGCCTTGAAGAAGGCGCGAAGAGGGAACTGATCTGAAAGATAGGTCTCCGCGTCCTCCTGAAAGGCGTTTCCCCGAAGCGAAAGGCGCAGGTCCTTCCGGGTGAGAAGGGTCCTGTTTTCCAGTGTCGAGACCTCCCCGTCGGGCTTCAGAAGGATCCCGGCGAGAAGCAGGAGAGGCAAAAGGAGAAAGGCCAGCGCCAGGAGCTTTTTCATGCCGTCTTCTCCTTTCTAAAACCGGAAATACAAAAAGGGATTGTAGGCCGAGTTGACCACCTCGATCAGCGAAAGCTCGAGTCCGAGAAAGGCGCCCGCCGCCTCGAAGGGAAGCCTCGCCCCCTCCCGCACGAGCTTTTTCCAGAGCCGGGAGGGGATCCCGGTGGCAAAGAAGGCAGCGAGAAGGAGCATCGGCCCCGCGCACCGGAGATAAAAGAGCGAAACGCCGCTCATGAACCCGTGCGCGCCGAAAAGCGAGAGAAGATACCTTCCCGCCGCGGGGAGATCCTCGCTCTGGAAGAGCACCCATGAGAGAAGCACCGTCCCCACCGTCCAGAGATGCCCGAAGATCCCGGGAAGTCTCTCAAGAAGCTTTCCGAGAAAGAGCTTTTCCAGGGCGATCAGGCAGAAGAACCACAGCCCCCACAGGACGAAATTCCATCCCGCCCCGTGCCAGAGGCCGGTGAGAAGCCACACGAAAAGAAGGTTCCGGACCGTCCGGGCTCTTCCCTTCCGGCTTCCGCCCAGGGGAAAATAGAGATATTCCCGGAACCAGGAGCCCAGGGTGATGTGCCACCGCCGCCAGAATTCGCTGACGCTTTTTGCCTCGTAGGGGTGATCGAAATTCTCCGGGAAGTGAAATCCCAGCATCCGGCCGATGCCGATGGCCATATCGCTGTAGCCCGAGAAGTCGAAATAGAGCTGCAGGGCGAAGGCCAGCACGCCGAGCAGGGCGGTCACCGTGCTCTCGCCCGAAAGGGCCGAGATCTCCTCCCAGTACCGGCTGAGAGGATTGGCGATCAGGGCCTTCTTGGAAAGCCCCAGGGCAAAGCGCGGCACGCCCTCCCACACGGTCTCCAGGCTCATTCTGCGCTCCGAAAGCTCCTTTTCCACGTCGGCGTAGCGGACGATGGGCCCGGCGATCAGCTGGGGGAACATGGCCACGTAGGCGCCGAAGGCCACCGGATCCTGCTGCGCCTTCACCCGTCCGCGCCACACGTCCACGGTGTAGGAAAGGGTCTGGAAGGTGTAAAACGAAATGCCGACGGGAAGCCGGAGCCCGAGAGACGGGATCCCGAGGGAGAATACCCCGTTAAGGCTTCCGGTGAGAAAATCGGTATACTTGAAAAAGGCCAGAAGTCCGAGGTTCACCGTCACCGAAAGGATCAGGACCGCGTTTTTCGCCCTTCTTTTCCCCTGTTTTTCAAACCTTTCCAGAAGGCGGCCGTTCCCGTAATCGAAAAAGGTGGAAAAGAGCATGATCAGGATATAGACCGGCTCTCCCCAGGCGTAAAAGACCAGGCTCAGAAGAAAGAGGACGGCGTTCCGGGATCTTGCGCCGGGCATGAGAAGACAGACCAGAAGGGTCACCGGCAGAAAGGCCAGAAGAAAGGTCACGCTGCTGAAAACCATAAATGATCCTTTCCCGTTCCCCTGTTATTTCTTCAGGAAATCCCGGAAGGCTCTTTCCACCTTCTCCTCCTCGTCTGCCACGATCAGGACGGCCAGACGGCCTTCGGTGACGATCCGCGCCTTTTCCAGCTTGGGAAGCTGGGACTTGTCGTAGGTGGTGTAGAGCGAGACGCGGGTCGCGAGGTGCTTTTCCAGGCTCTCCTTCGCCTCCCGGAGGTCCCCGGCGTCGGCCACCTCGATCACCGCGATCTCGTCGGCGTTGCCCTTGCCCTCGGCGGCGTAGGCCACGAAGAAGCCGGAAATCTTTTCATATTCCATATCGGAGATGTTCCCGAACAGCACCGCCGCCCCCGAATCGGCCGAGCTTGCGGCCTGCATATTCTCAAACCGGTCGGAGGAAGAAAGCATCGCCTCCCGCAGATCGTACATGCTCACGTTTTCGCTCTGCGCCTTTTCCGCGCCGCAGGACGCGAAGAGCGCGAGAAGGAGCAGGAGCGCCGTCAGGGCAAAAACCGTCTTTTTCATTTTCTTTCCTCCTCCGGTTTATTTCCCGCGTCCCGCGGGTTCTCCGGGCGCCGGCAGAAGCTCGTCCCCGGTCCCGGACTCGAACGCGATCCCGGTCTCAGATTCGATCTCAGATTCGATCTCAGATTCGGTCTCAGATTCGATCTCAGATTCGATCTCAGATTCGAGTTCTGGTTCGGTCTCGGATTCGTTCCCGGTTTCTTCGCTGAACGCGTCGGAATAGTATTTGTTCAGGGCTTCGTCCAGGATCTCCTCCAGCTTTCCCGCCGTCTCGGGATCGATCTCGGTTTCTCCGGTCTGGTCCTCGTAGTAGTCGATCTGGAAGGCCAGGACGTATTCCCCCTTCTCGTCCAGGAGCCAGCGGCTGGACACGTACTGTTTGTCTCCGGACAGCTGCTCCTCCAGTCTTCCGGTGAGGTAGACGGCCTCGGTCTGGGCCGCCTCGTCAAGCCCGTCCCGGAAGCGGGCGCTGATCACGCATTTTTTCCCGTGCATGGCCTCCACCAGCCACAGGGGGATGTCTCTGACGTTCTGAAGCTCCTCGCACACGTTGAGGACGTAATTGTATTTTCTTCCGGTGGCCGCGGGGAAGAAGGTCCGGTCCCAGTTGTGGGAGGAGGCGCAGAGCTCGTCGTCCATGTTGAAGTTTGCGTATTCGCCGTTGTCGCTGTCCATGTAGCAGTCGGTATGATACCATTCGCCGTCCAGCTTGACCATGTTCCAGGAATGGCCCAGATCGGTGGAATGTACCACCTTGCATTCGATGCCCAGCATCTGCATCAGAAGCCGGAAGGTGGTGGCGTAGCCCACGCACACCGCGTCGTGGTTTTTCAGGACGTCGTGGGGGTTGTCGTTTTCGGTGTTTCCGGTATAGATCACGTTCAGGATGCCCGCGGTGCTGTGAAGTCTGGTGGTCAGCCAGCGGTAGACCGCCTCTTCCTTTTCATAATCGCTCATCTCATCGGTGACCGCTTCGTCCAGGACCGCCTTCGCCATATCCAGGGTCTCCTTGTCGCGGTCCGAAAGCTTCGAGGTATCCCCCGACCGGTAGGCGTCCGAGATCGCAAGCGTCGAACGGATCACGAACTGTCCGCCGATGGTCACGTCGTCCTCGCCGGTGGCCGCCTCCTCGCCCTCCTCTTCCCGGAGCGAGCGCAGAAGCTCCGCGTTCTCGGCGTTGGCCTCGTTCTGCGCCTTGATGAAAGCCGCCGTGCCGGCGTTGGCTTTTTCCTGCCGGATCAGGGCGACGGTCGAAAGGCCGACGCTTCCCAGAAGCAGCACGCACAGCACGACAAGCAAAATTTTCCACAGTTTTCCGTTTTCCATGTTTTGACTCTCTTTCCCTTGTTTTTGCCTTCCGGCGCGCGCTTCCGCCGCCCTTTGCATCCCCGTGGGCAAAGGACGGCGGAAGTCCGTGCGGTTAGCATACGCTATGTGAGACGGACGGAAAAGGAAAAGGTTCCCGGCTGTTTTCACTTTTCCGTGCAAAAATTTCCAAACTGTCAAATTTCTCCCTCCCCTGTTCCCTCTCCGGGGGCCGTCCCGCGTCACGTGTAAAAAACTCTTGACTTTTCCGCGTCGCCGTGATAAAATCCAGACAATATCCAAAAAACGCAGTGACGCGGATAAGGAAGATCTCACCTCGCTTCAGAGAGCCGCCGGAGGGTGCAAGGCGGCGCGGGACGGTCTTTCACTCACCGCGAAGCGGCCGGCTGAAAGGCGACGAGTAGGACCGGACGGGATTCCATCCGTTATCAAAGGAAGGCATTACTGGATGCCGGTGAGCGGGCGAAAAATCGCCAAAAAGAGTGGTACCGCGGAAGCGAATTGCGCTTTCGTCTCTTGCAGAGGCAGGAGACGAAGGCTTTCTTTTTTCTCCTGACGCCCATCGGGTAAAATCGACCACCGGAACGAAAGGAAGAAAACCGTCATGAAACTTGCATTCTCCACCCTGGGCTGCCCCGATTACAGCTGGCCCGAGATCTATTCCATGGCCAAGGATCTGGGCTTTTCGGGC
>CACYBP010000200.1 GCA_902772625.1 Oscillospiraceae bacterium | reverse complement strand
TGGACAACGTCACCGAATTCGCGGTGATGGCCTCGGCCCTGATCTATATCAAATCCCGCATGCTCCTTCCCAAACCAGAGGAAGAGGAGGAAGAGGATCCGCGCAAGGCCCTGGCCGACGCCCTGATCGAATACAAAAAATTCAAGGAGGCGGCCGGGTGGTTCGCCGGAAGGCTCCCCGCGGGGCAGCTGACCATCGCGAAGCGGCCGGAGGACGTGGAAAGGCCCCGCGTCCCCAACTACCGCCACGACCCCGGCGATCTTCTGGACGCGATGCGGGCCATGCTCCTCCGGGACGAACGGCGCAAGCCGCCCCCGCGGGAGGCCTTTTCCGGGATCCTGCGGCAGGAGATCGTCTCGGTGGAGGAAAAGAGCGAGTACATCGTCACCATCCTCCGGAAGCTGGGGGAGATCGATCTCGCGTCGCTTTATTACGGCGAGCGGGACAAAAAGCACGCCGTCGCGGCCTTTCTGGCCGTGCTGGATCTGATCCGGGACGGCGTGGCGGCGGTGGAAAGCGGAGAGACCGACGGGCAGATGCTGAGGCTCTGCGCCGAAGTGATGAAAGGAACCTGAGCCATGAGCGAAGAGAGAAGTGTCACGCGCCTCTGCGCCGCCATCGAGGCGATCCTGTTCGCCGCGGGCGACCCGGTGCATATCCTGAAGCTTGCGGAGGTCCTGGGAGAGGAAAAAAAGACGGTCGAGGGGATCCTTGCCTCCATGGCGCTTTCCTATGAGGAGGACGAGCTGCGGGGGGTCAAGCTCCTGATCCTGGAGGACAAGGCCCAGTTGGTTTCCAAGCCCGCCTTCGGGGAAAAGGTGCTGGCCGTGCTGGAGCAGCGCCGCTCTCCGAGCCTTTCTCCCTCGGCTCTGGAGGTGCTTTCCATCGTGGCCTACCGCCAGCCGGTGACCCGCGGGGTGATCGAGCAGATCCGCGGCGTGGACAGCGCCTATACCCTGACCAATCTTCTGGAAAAGGGCATCCTGGAGGAATGCGGGCGGCTGGACGTGCCGGGACGGCCGATCCTTTACCGCACGTCCGAGGCGTTTCTGCGGATCTTCGGACTTTCCAGTCTGCGGGATCTTCCCCCGCTTCCGGAGGAAATGACCGACGCGCAGCTGACGCTGCTGGCTGAAAGCGAGGAGGAACCGGGCGAGTCATGAGGATCCTTGGGATCGTGCTCCTTTCGCTTCTCGGGCTGATCGTTCTTCTCCTTCTTCTGGTGCTTTTCGTGCCCTTCCGGGTGTACGCGGGCTATTGGCGGAAGGAGACTGCCGTCCGGATCAAATTCCTGTTCTTCCGCTATACCCTCCTTCCGCAGAAGAAGAAGCGAAAGAAGAAAAAGAAAAAGAAGAAGAAAAAGCAGGAGGAGTCCGAAGAGGCTGAGGAAACCGGAAAAAAGAAAAAGGAAAAAAAGAAGCTGGACGTGGGGCTTATCCTGAAGCTTCTCAAAAAGCATCTGCCGCCTCTCCTCCGGCCCTTCCGGATCCGCTCGGTGAACGTGACCTGGTACGTCCACGCCCGCGACGCGGCCGAGACCGCGGTGCTTTACGGCGCCGCCTCGGCGATGACGGGGGGGATCCTCGCGATCTTCCAGAAATTCGCAAGGCGGTTTGAGAAGGCCCGGGTGGATCTCTATCCCGATTACGACGGGGATCAGGGCGGCTTCGGCGGCGACGTCACGGTAAGCTTTACCGTGTTCCCGCTTCTGGTGGCGGCGATCAGGGCCGTGATCGACCTTTATAAATACAAGATCCTGTGACCGCACGGGGTCGCAGACGGAAAACGACAAGAAAGAACAAGAAAGAACGCGCCGCAGAGCGCGAAGGAGGCTTACGCATGGAACAGAACAACAACAAATCGGGCAAGATCAATTCGCTTCTGGACACCACCCTTTCCAAGATCCGGGAGCTGGTGGATTCCCAGACCGTGATCGGCGAGCCCATCACGGTATCTCCCCGGCTCACCCTGATCCCCATCTCCAAGATGTCCTTCGGCTTCGCCTCGGGCGGCAGCGATTTCTCCGGCAAGGACAATCCCAACGTGCACTTCGGCGGCGGCAGCGGCGCCGGCGTCACGGTGAATCCCCTCGGCTTCCTTTCCATCGCCGACCAGACCGAGGTCACCTTCGTGCCCATCGGCCCCGGCGCGGCCTCCCCGGTGGAGGGACTGCTCGCGGGACTTCCCGGCGCCATCGGCAAGCTGAAAGACATGTTCGGCAAGAAGAACGGCGACGGCGAAGAAGCCGAAGACGAAGAATAATCCTTTTCCCGGCATCAAATCGCCCTCCGGCCCATAAGGATAGTGTGAAGAACACATCCTTGGGGACGGAGGGCTTTTTATGCGGAAACGGCGGCTGTGGGCGGCGGCGATCGGGGCGATTCTCCCGCTCTTCTTCTCTTTTCCGGCGAAGGGCGCGGAGGC
>CACYBP010000199.1 GCA_902772625.1 Oscillospiraceae bacterium | reverse complement strand
CGTCGGCCTCCGCCTCGGCAAGAGCCGCGAGGTTTTCCTCCTTCATCAGCCACCGGCAGGTCTCGGCGTTGGAATGGAAGCTGTGCTCGACGATCACCGCGGGCACTTTCACCAGCCGCGCCCCGTGCAGGATCCCGTAATAGTTGTCGTTTTTCTTCCCGTCGCCGTCCCGGTCGCTTCCCGCCATCCGGTCGTAATTCTTCCAGCGCAGAGCCGAGCCCGGATCGGGCGGGATCCCCATGGCGTCGGCGATGGCCGGGGAGAGATTGTCGGCCACCTCCCGGGATATCTCGGCGAAGTCGCCCCGGTCGTCCGGCACCTGATAGATGCAGGCCACCCGCCGGACCTCCGCGGAAGATGAGCTGTTGGTGTGGAGCGAAAGCAGGAGATCGTACCCCTTCGCCGCCTTTCCGCGGGCTACCACATCCATCTTCTCCTCCACCGTCTTCCGCGTCATACCCACGAAGAACCCGCGCCGCCGGAGCGCCTCCCCGAGCTTTTCCGAAAGATTCCATACCGTCGCCGATTCAAAGTAGCCCGGCTCAGCGCCCTTGTTGTACCGGCTTCCGGCATGGCCGGCGTCCAGAAGGATCCTGACCTCCCCGGTCCTTTCCCCCGTCTTCCCGGTGCTTTTTCCCATATCCCCTTCTCCTTTTCCGGATCTTATCCGTTTTCTTCATTCTATGCCCGGTTCCCGGGGGTGGTTCCTGACGCCTTGAAAGGTTCGACATTTCTTGACTTTTTTCCACACATGTGGTAGAATTTTCCCGAACAGGCGGTGGAAGCGGCTTCGTGCCGGATCAGGAAAAAACGTTTTTCCGATCCGTTCAGATTTCGCTTACCCCGCCGATGAAAGAGGTAACACACACATGAAACGGATCATCCTTTTCAACACCCTGGCCGGCAACGGGACCGGCAAAGAAAGGGCAGAGGCCCTTGCTTCCCGTTATTCCGACGGTGAAACCGTCCTTCGGGACATGGCGAAGATCGATTCCTACGCCTCGCTTTTCGCTTCTCTCGGCAAGGACGATCAGCTGATCGTCACCGGCGGCGACGGCACCCTGAACCGCTTCATCAACGACACCGAGGGCATGACCCTCCCGGAAAAGATCTATTACTATCCCACCGGCAGCGGCAACGATTTCTGGCACGACCTGATGCTGCCCGAGGGCTCCGGCCCCCAGGAGATCGGCAGATATCTCCGGGATCTCCCCACCGTCACCTGCCAGGGAAAGACCTGGCGCGTTCTGAACGGCGTGGGCTACGGCATCGACGGCTACTGCTGCGAGGTGGGCGACAAGCTCCGGGAAACCAGCACCAAGCCGGTGAATTACGCCTCCATCGCCATCAAGGGACTGCTTTTCCATTATAAGCCCACGAAGGCCACCGTCACGGTGGACGGAAAGACCCGGGTCTTTGAAAAGGCCTGGCTGGCCCCCACCATGAACGGGCGCTTCTACGGCGGCGGCATGATGCCTACCCCCGGCCAGAAGCGGCTTTCAGAGGATCCGAAGGTCTCTGTGATGGTGATGCACGGCAGCGGCAAGCTCAAGACCCTGATGGTCTTCCCCTCGCTTTTCAAAGGAGAGCATATCAAGCACGACAAGATCGTCAGCGTCATGGAGGGCAAGGAGATCCGCGTCGCCTTCGACCGGCCCACCGCCCTGCAGATCGACGGTGAAACGGTCCTGGGCGTGACCGAATACACCGTAAAAACCGCGAAATAAAAGGGTCCGGCGTCCAAGGACCCAAAGGAGGTCCCGATGAATTATCTCCCCTTCGTCAACGTCAAAATGGGCACCCGGTCGGTGAAGCGGTTTTCCAAGGGAAACACCCTTCCCCTGACCCAGCTTCCCTTCGCCATGGCGGCCTTCGCGCCCCAGACCGAGGGGGACGATTCCTGGTTCTTCCACCCCGATCACCCCTATCTGGAGGGGATTCGCCTGACACATCAGCCGAGCCCCTGGATCAACGATTACGGCACCTTCCTCATGACCCCGCAGAACGACGTGATCGCCGACGACCCGAAGGAGGCCTGGTCGGGATGCCGGACCGGGGATTCGATCCTGCGCCCCGATTATCTGAAGGTCACTTTTCTGCGCCCGAACGCCGATTTTGAAGTGGCTCCGGTCGAACGGGGCGGGCTTCTGCGCCTCACCTTCCACGACGACCGCCCCTCTTTTCTCTCCTTCTTCCCCACCAAAGGCCGGTACTCCTACCGTTTCGACGAGGAAAGCGACACGCTCTTCGGCCTCACCGACGGCCATTCCCAGGATATCGCCGTGAATTTCGGGATGCATTTCGTTCTGCGCTTTCCGAAGGGCAGCGTGGATCACGGACGCACCCGGGCGGCGAACGAAGGAAAAGAGGGGATCTTCCACCTGGCGCTCGCCCGAAAGAGCGTGGAATTCCGGCTCGCGATCTCCTATATCGACGAGAAGACCGCGCTGCGCGCCCTCGAGCGGGAGACCGGCTCCCTGACCTTTGAGGAGGCGCGGGAGGCGGCCGGAGCGATCTGGGAGGAAAGACTTCACCGCATCGAGATCGAGCCCGAGGACGAAAAACAGATGCGGACCTTCTATTCCTGCCTGTACCGGGTCTTCCTCTTCCCCCACAAGGCCTACGAGCTGGACGAAGCCGGCGCTCCTATTCATTACGTGCCCGCCACGGGCAAGGTCCTTCCCGGCGTGCGCTATACCGACAACGGCTTCTGGGATACCTACCGCACGGTGTACCCGCTTTTTGCCCTGATCGCCAGGGACGAATACGCCGAAATGCTGGAGGGCTTCGTCAACGATTACGAGGAATGCGGCTGGCTTCCCCGCTGGCCGTCTCTGGGCGAGGTGGGATGCATGCCCAGCACTCTGATCGACGCGGTGATCGCCGACGCGGCGGTCAAGGGCATCGGGACTCCCACCCTCTGGGAGCGTGCCCTGAAGGGCATGCTCCATCACGCGAATCACGCCTCAGCCGATCCGCGTTACGGCCGCAACGGCGTCCTTTCCTATCTGGAATTGGGGTATGTGCCCCGGGACGAGGAGCGGGAATCGGTCAACCTGACCCAGGACGCGGCCTACGGCGACTGGTGCATCGCCGTGGTGGCGAAGCTTCTCGGCAAAGACGAGCTGGCAAACGTCTACCGGAAACGCGGCGAGAATTACAAGAATATCTTTGATCCCGCCACGGGCTTCATGCGCGGGCGCGACAGAGCGGGAAAAATGGCCGATTTCTTCGACCCGGTTTCCTGGGGCGGAGAATACACCGAGGGCTCCGCTTGGCAGAACTCCTTCGCCGTGCCCCACGACGTAGAGGGGCTCGCGGCCCTTCACGGCGGAAAAGACAAGCTGATCCGGAAGCTTGACGAGCTGTTCGCCGCGCCTCCCCGGTACCGGGTCTTCGGCTACGGGAACGAGATCCACGAAATGACCGAGATGGCCGCCGCCGATTTCGGCCAGTGCGCCATCTCCAACCAGCCCTCCTTCCATCTGCCGTGGCTGTTCGCGGCTCTTGGCGCGCCGGAGAAGACCGCCTACTGGGTGGAAAAGCTCGCGCGCGAGGGCTTCGGTCCCGACGACGGCGGGTATCCGGGCGACGAGGACAACGGCACCACCTCGGCGTGGTTCATCTTCGCCGTGCTGGGCTTCTATCCCCTCTGCCCCGGCAAAAACGAATACGTATACGCCAAGCGCCTGGTCAAAGGCGTGAAGATCCTCGGCAAGGAGATCTGAAATAAACCGGAGGGAAAGCCTATTAGATGGCTTTCCCTCCGGAGCTTATCCGGGCCGGTCTCCCGCGGAGGCCGGCCGCGAAAGGAGGACACATGGTCGGCTTTTCCATCTGGAGCGCTGTCGCGCTTCTCCTTCTCGGGATTGGGATCCATACCTTCTTCTCCCCGAAGGCCGCCGGATTCTTCGCGGGGGTCGATCCTCCCCGTGTGAAAAACGTCAGAGCCTACAACCGGGCGGTGTCGGTTCTTTGGATCGGGTACGCCCTGGGATTTGAGGCGGCCGGGGTCCCGCTGCTCTTTTTGGAGCAAAATTCCCCGCTCTTTCTGATCCCGCTTCTTCTCGTCCCGGCTCTGACGATCCTCCTAGTCGTAATCTATCACGCGATCCTTTCCCGCTTCCGCTTTTGAAGTCAAGAAGAAAAGGAGAAAACGCCATGAAAAGATTCACCTTCGGCACCCCCGAGCCTCTCGTCCCCTCCCGGTTCTGCAAAGGCTTTTCCTACAAGGAAACGCCGGTGCGCTTCGACGCCTCGTCCTTCACCTTCCGCCGGGTGCGCGGCGGCGTGCTTCTGGAACGGCCGGTGGAGCCGGACACGCATTTTTACGGCTGCGGCCTGCAGTTCTGGGAATTCGACCACGCGGGGCACAAGCTGACCCTGCGTTCAAACGCCGACCCCCAGACTCCCTCCGGCGACACCCACGCGCCGGTGCCCTTCTTCGTCACCGACAAGGGCTACGGGATCTATCTGGACACCGCGCGGTACGTGGAGATCTATTTCGGCGCGCAGAAGCCGGGCGAAAGCTTTGAGCCAGACGAAAATTACACGGTCAAGCTTTCCACCGACGAGCTTTACGCCGCCCGCATGGCCGAAAGCAACACCTATCTTTCGATCTTCATCCCCCAGTGCGAGGGCGTGGACCTCTACGTGATCGAGGGCGACACCATAACCGATATCGTCGCCCAGTACAACATGCTCTCGGGCGGCGGGCCGGAGGT
>CACYBP010000198.1 GCA_902772625.1 Oscillospiraceae bacterium | reverse complement strand
CGTTTTTCTTCGATGACTGAACGACGGTGAAGGATACCGGGCTTTCTGTTTTGGGTGGGAGATGACAATCCCTCCGTCTTCGCCTGCAGCGAAGACACCTCCCTTTACACAAGGGAGGCTTTCCGGGTTTGCACTCTTCCGGCAGGCTCCCTTGCGTAAAGGGAGCTGTCAGCGAAGCTGACTGAGGGATCGTTTTTCTTTGATATCTGAACGACGGTGAAGAATACCGGGCTTTCTGTTTTGAGTGGGAGATGACAATCCCTCCGTCGCGGCTTGCGCCGCGCCACCTCCCTTTACACAAGGGAGGCTTTCCGGGCTTGCACTCTCCCGGCAGGCTCCCTTGCGTAAAGGGAGCTGTCAGCGAAGCTGACTGAGGGATCGTAAGAAACAGGAAAAGCTGTAACCGGATTGTGCTTTCAGAAGCGTTGCTGCCTTGCGGTGCCCGGCGTCGTCTGATCTCCGCCGACCGCGGCGGGCGCAAAAGCTCGCTTCTCTCGCCCCCGGCGGCGCTCGCTTTTGCGCTCCGTCTTCGTCTGCGGCAAGAAGGCGCGGACAAAGACGGCAACGGGACGAGGACGGGAAAAGGAACGGCGAAAAACAAAAAAACAGACTCCCGCGCCGGGTTCACGCAACCCGGCGCGGGAGCTTTTCGCTTCTGAAATTACCCCTTCGCGGGAGAATCCACGTAATACTTCGCCTGGGCGTTCCAGAGCTCGGCATATTTGCCGTTATGGGAAAGAAGGGTCTTATGGTTGCCGCGCTCGACGATCCGGCCGTGATCGAACACCGCGATCTCGTCGCAGAAGCGGCAGGAGGAAAGCCGGTGGGAGATGAAGACTGTGGTGCGGTCCTCGGCCATTTTGTCGAGATCGCCGTAGATCTCGGCCTCGGCCAGAGGATCGAGGGCGGCGGTGGGCTCGTCCAGGATCAGGAAAGGCGCGTCCTTGTAAAGCGCCCGGGCGATGGCGAGCTTCTGTCCCTCGCCGCCCGAAAGATCGACCCCGTCGTCCTCGTATTCTCTTGTGACGGCGGTGTCCATCCCGTGGGGCATGGACGCGACCTTGTCGGCCATCCCAACCTCCCGGAGGGCGGAGTCGACCCGCTCCCGGTCGGGGTCGGGGGCGCAAGCCACGTTCTCGGCCACGCTGAAGGCGAAGATCTTGAAATCCTGAAACACCACCGAGAAAAGGGCGATATACTCGTCGTAGGAATACCGGGTGATATCGATGCCGTTCAAAAGGATCTTTCCCTCGGTGGGATCGTAGAGGCGGCAGAGCAGCTTGATCAGGGTGGTTTTCCCCGATCCGTTCATCCCCACGAGCGCCAGCCGTTCTCCGATGGTGAATTTCAGATCCACGTTCTGCAGGGCGAAATCCTTGCTTCCGGGATATTTGAAGGAGACGTTCTGAAACACGATCTCGAACCGGTTGTCGTCTCTTTTTTCCACCGCGAGGGTGCCCTTGTACATGGTATCGGGCAGATCGAGATAGCGGTAAAGCTCCTCCATGAATTCGTCCTGTCCGCTCATATAGCCAAGGGCTCCGAAGAGGAAGCTGACGCCGGAGAAAAGCTGCGTCAGGGCGTTCCGGTAGAGCAGGAAAGACCCCACGGCGTAAACGCCGAGGGCGGTGCGCGCCGCCACGAAGTAGAGGGCGAGGGCGAGAAGCAGACCGTCCAGCAGGGCGATAAGCGCGTCGTGCGTGCTTCGGATCCGCATAATCCTCTTGAGAAACGGGTGGCCGAGGACGCGCTTGCGCATGATCCCGAGGATCGGGGCTTTCAGATTGTAGATCGCGATATCGTCCGAATCGGCGGTAAAGAGGGGAGCGGAGAGCATCGAAAGGTACGCCGCGTTCCCGTACTCCTTTTCGGTCAGCATACCCGCCCGCGACTTGAGCCGGGCGGCGAAGAAGGCCGCGATCAGGACCAGAAGGATCAGGACAAAGGGAGCCGGAGCCGAAAGAAGAAACGCCCCGAAGCCCGTGGCCCCAGCGTTTTCCACCGGAGCGAACAGGGTGAAAAACAGCGAAAGCGAGAGAAGAACATTGAAGGCCCCCGGGATCGCCTCGGCGAGAAAGAAGCGATAGCAGGTGACGCCGTTCCTGTTTTTGTTGGCTTCCTGGATCCTCTGGCGCAGACGGCGTATCTCGGGATCCTCCACGTGGGCGTAGGAGATCCGGTTGTCGATCGAAAGAAGATAGAGCTGGTCCTTCCGCCAGTCCATGATCCGGCTGGACCGTTCCTGAAAAAGGATCCAGCGCGCGAAGAGATAAAGCAGGAAATAGCCGCCGAGGGCAAGGAGAACGAGCTGCGTCAGGCGATCCTCCCGCGCTTCCCCCGCCAGCTCGTTCACGATCAGGGAGAGGACGAAGGCCTCGAAATAAGAAGGCAGATATTCGCTTGTATACATCGCGGCGCGCAAAAGGATATTTTTCGCGCCGTAGATCCGGAAGGCCAGCCGGATCCCGCGCAGTCTCAGACTCATTTTTTCCCGGAGAGTGCGCTTTTTGGTTTTTGCGGTTTCGGCGTTCATGGGGTCTCCTCCTTTTCTGCGTCTTCTTTTTCTTCCTGATAGTACCGGCTCTGCACGTCGAAAAGCCTGCGGTAAGCCCCATCCTGCGCTATCAGCTCGTCATGGGTCCCGCTCTCCGCGATCCCGCCGTCCTCTAAATAGACCACCCGGTCGCAAAAGCGGGTGGAGGCCAGACGGTGGGAGATGAAAAGCGAGGTGGCGCCCTCGGTCATCCGCCGGTATTCCCGGTAAATGCCGTCCTCCGCGATGGGGTCGAGGGCGGCGGTGGGCTCGTCCAGAAGCAGAACCGGCGCGCCCCGGTAAAGGGCCCGGGCCAGAAGGAGGCGCTGGGCCTCCCCGCCGGAAAGCTCGATCCCGTCGGGGAACAGCGCCTTGTTCAGCGGCGTTTCCAACCCTTGGGGAAGGGAGGCGAGCTTTTCGGAAAGCCCGGCGTCGCCCGCCGCACGGAGCGCCTTCTCCTCGTCGTATTCTTCCGCCGCGGCGATGTTCGAGCCGATGGAAGCGGGCAGGAAGAAATAGGTCTGCGGCACCAGAGAGAAGAGGGTATAGTATTCGTCGCGGTTGTATTCGAATACCGTGTGCCCGTCCAAAAGCACCTCGCCCCCGTCGGGGATCAAAAGGCCGCAGATCAGCTTGACCAGGGTGGTTTTTCCCGCGCCGTTCAGACCCACCAGCGCCACGCTTTCCCCGGGCTCGATCCGGAAGGAAAGGTGGGAGACGGCGTCCTTCTCGCTTCCGGGATACCGGTAGGTGACGTCCCGGAATTCGATGGCGGGCGCTTTTTGGGGAACCGGGAGGCCCGGACCACGGTTCAGGCGATTTTCGATCGCCAGGAATTCCCGGAAATCGGAGATCTGCATGGCGCCTGCGCGCATCCAGCTCCAATACCGGACGATGGTGTTCAGGAAGGAGGAGAGCGACGCGACGGCCGAAAAATAGAGGACGAAGTCGGCGGCGTCGATCTCGCCGCGGAGGGCTTTCGCGATCAGAAAGGCGAAGGCGGCTCCGTTCTGGAGCAAAAGGAAAAGCATGTCCACCAGGGTCACCAGAAACTGGTTCCGCTCCTCCTTCCAGTAAAGGGCCATCCCCTTGTCCGAAAGGCCCTTGACCAGCCGGTCGATCCCGTCGGCCAGAGAGTAGAGCCGGATATCCTTTCCCGCCCTGAAATCCCCCGGCAGGGTGAGGGTCAGATAGTCGAGCTTTTTGTCCACCACGTTCCGTTCGTTCAGGGTGGCGCGGGTGATCTTCTGCCGGAAGGAAAGAGCAAAGAAATTGCAGACCGTGCCGAGAAGGATCAGAAGGATCAGAAGAGGATGCACCAGCGATACGAGGGTCCCGAAGAGGAAGAAACCGAGGATCGCATAGACGATCTGCGTAAAGTAGTAGAAGAGATACGTTCCATCAGTGCCGTTGCCTGCCGTGACGTCGCCCGCGCGGCGCAGAAGGGTCTGGTTTTCCTCGCTCAAAAGCAGGAACCGGTCCAGATCCCGCCTTTTTTCCTCGCGCTTATACTGCAGGAGATAATGTACCGTCATCGAGCCGTAACCGGATACACCTTTGTAAACTCTTTCTCCGGCGTCGAAAAGGATCTTGGCCGCCGAAAGCGCCAGCACCACCGCGAAAAGCCACAGAAGCGTCGTCCCCGGCTCCAGCTCTCGCAGGAGGAGGGCGGGAGAGTAAACGGCGACGGCGTTGACGCCAAGCTCAAAAAAGACCCCGAACAGCAGGATGAAAGCTATCTTCCTGTCGGCCTCCCAATG
>CACYBP010000197.1 GCA_902772625.1 Oscillospiraceae bacterium | reverse complement strand
GTGACGGCATAGCGGTATCCCAGCCCGTCCAGGAGCTCGCAGACGAGCTTCTGGATCTTTCCGGTCTGTCCGGTGGTGCTGTCCACCGCGAGGAGCCTCTGAAAAACGTCCAGCGTATAGCTTTCATCGAAAGGGAGCATATGGATTCCTCCGTCGTTCGGTTTTCGGGATCGTTCTTTCTTCATTGTATCACGCTTTTCCCGAAAGCGCAAGGTGCGTGAAAGAGCGAGCGAAAGCGCGCGGGATGCGAAAACGCCCTGCGGGGTTTTCCCACAGGGCGTTTCGTACGTCGAATCGGCCGTTTGCCGGCGCGCGGAAGGCGGGGCGTTCCCGCCGGTCTGGGATTCAGAGCATCCTTTCGATCTCGTCGAACGTCAGGCCGCTTTCGGAGGTGATGGAGAAGGAGCAGCCGTCCTTTTCGTAAAGGGCGCAATGTACGAGTCCTCCTTCGCCCTTGAGGATCACGTCCATGCCCTTTATGACCCTCGTTTCGACTTCGGGATATTCCGTATAGTCGCCGGACGTGTCTCCGCCGCCGGTCGATACGCGGTAGCAAACGACGTCCTTTTCGCCGGTATAGACGATCTCGGCAAAATCCGTCCCGAAGGTCCGGTAGACGGTCTCCTTCGCCTCGAAGGGCAGGTACGCGAGATCATGGATCCGGATGCCGCTCGCCTCGGAGAGCTCTTCCGCGTTCTTGTATTCCGCCGGCACGATGGGGCCGTAAGCCAGGTCGGTTTCCGTCTCCGCCGTATTGCGTTCCGGGAGATAGCGGCTCAAAAGGGCGGCGCCGGCGACGAGCAGAACGAGGCAGGCGGCCAGCGCGGCGTACCGTCCGATCATCCTGAAGCGGGGAAGTCTGCTTTTCGCAAGTTCGCCGGACGCGACGCGGTTCATAAATCTTTCTTTCATCTCGGGGGTGACCGCGACGCGCTCCATCAGGTCGTTGTACTTACTCAAAGTCGAAGCCTCCCTTCAGTATCTCTTTCAGCTGATCCCGGCCGCGCTTCATGTCGGAGCGCACCGAGTTCTCGTTTCTTCCCAGGATCTCCGCGATCTCGGAGGCGGAGTAGCCTTCCTGGTAATAGAGGTGGATGACCTCCCGGTATTTCGGTTTCAGCCGCTTCACGGCTTCCCACACGAAGGAGAGATCCTCGCTTGCTTCCGCGGCGAGTTCCTCGTTCAGCTCGTCCGCGCGGCGGGTGGAATTGTACCGGATCCTGTTCTTGCTGAGATTCGCCGCCACGCGCATCAGCCAAACCTTCGCGTGCCCGTCGTTTGAAAACCGGGGAGCGGAGCGGATGTATTTGATCAGGGTGTCCTGCAGGACCTCCTCGCTGTCGTCCATATTGTGCAGGTAGGAGTAAGCGAGGCGGAGGATGGAATTGCCGAAGGCGTTGAAATAGTATCCGGCCTTTTCCCTGACGAGGGCCGCGTCATTCTCTATTTCGTACTCTGCGCCGGCAAGCGACGCCAAGAGAAGGAAGGCGTCCCTCCCGAGGATATAGAACGGAGATATGACTGCGGTCCCTGTCATTTTTCCTCACCCGGTTTCGGTTATTTTACGGCTTCCACATAAGACGCCATCGCATCCTCCGCGGCGCCGTCCTGCATGCCTACGCAGTAAGTATAGCCGCCGTCGATCCAGATTGCAAGGTATATCTTGCCGTCGAAGCCCTTCAGAGTGACGTCTTTCCCGCCGATCTGCTTTTCCGTGATCTCGGCGTATTCGTTCCAGTCTCCGCTGATATCGTCGGAGCCCTTGGCCTTTCTGATATATCCGGTGTCGAACCGGATCTCGATGATCTGCCCGCTGATCACGATGAACTGGTCAGGCTTGAGGCTCTCCGGGAAAGCGAGCTTGAATCCGACGTCTTTTTCGGCGTTCTCAAGCGATCCTTCGTCGCATCCGTATTCCACGAGGGGGTTTTCCGTCTTGGTGTACTCTTCCTTTTCAAACGGATACGTTTCGATGATCTCCGCGCCGCCCTGGAGGTCCTGATACACGACCAGGATCGTGTAGCTGTCCACCGAACCGGGGACCGTCGCTCTGGATTCGCAGAGGATCCTGTAGTTCGTGCCGGAGACGACCTGGGTCGCGAGCAGCGCGACGGGCGTGTATTCCACGCCGGCGAGGGTTTCGCAGGCCTTGGCGAGAGCTTCCTTCGCCTCGTCGGTCATCTCGGGGGTCTCGGTCTCGGTCCAGCCGCCGAGGGGGCCGCCGTTTTCCGCGCTGATGTCGGTCTCGACGGCGTTGAGGATCTCGGCCTTCCCTTCGAGGTTTTCGTAAATCGTGACGATCGCGTAATACGCTTCGGCGCCGGGGACCGTGGCCGCGGCTTTCGTGAGGAAGGAGTGGTTCGTGCCGGCCACGACCTGGCTTCCGAGATAGGCGACCGGGATATACTCGACGCCGGTCAGGGTCGAGACGGCTTGGTCGAAGACCTTCTTCAGTTCTTCGGTGATCACGGGCGAAGCGGGCTTTTCCCAGCCTCCGTCAAGTCCCCAGGCGAGGACTTCGCTTTCCCCGTTCTCATTCGCTTCGGATTCCTTTCCGCACGACGTGAGACATACGGCGCTCGACGCCAGCAGTGCGGCGGTCAGGAGGATGGCGATCATTCTTTTCATGAGAGATCCCTCACATTCATAGAAATTTTCCGCGGTTTTCCCGCGCTCTGCCATATATACAGCTCTGCTTCCCGGAATGTTGCAGAAATTTTGATATTTTCAAAATTATTTTTCCGCCTCTTCTTTTCCGGCGCGCCTCAGTCCCAGTAAAACATGTATTTTTCAAGGGCGTCCATCAGAGCCTTCACGTTTTCGAGGGGCGTGCCCGCGTACCAGCCGTAGATGATCATCAGCCCGCCCGCGGGAGAAGAGAGCTTTTCCACTTCCTCGCGCACCAGGGCGTCCACCTCGGAAGGAGCGCCGAACACCGTGACCTTCTGGCGGTCCACGTCCAGCTCCAGAGCGTATCTCCCGAAGAACCTCTCCCGGAGCCAGTCGACGCCGTTGACCAGATCCTGCACGTTCAGGACGTCCACGCCGCCGTCGATCAGGTCGTCCGCGAGGGTGCGGATATCCCCGTCCGAGTGCATATGGATGATCGCGCCGGCGTCCCGGGCCGGCTTCATGAGACGGCGGTAGCTGGGCTTGATATACTCCCGGAAGAGGTCCGGAGAGATCATCGGCCCGATCTGCATCCCGAGATCCTCGGGATAGGAGATCATGTCGTAGCCCGCTTTCGCGAAGCGGTCGATAAAAGCTGCGTTGTATTCTTCGAGCCTTTCGATCAGAAGTGCGAGCTCCCCGTCCCCGTCCGCCATGCCCATCAGGACGTTTTCATAGCCGCAGAGATCGGTCAGGCGCAGGAAGGTGTGCCCGTGCGGAAGGCCCGCGGAGGTGAAAAGGCCCCTCTCCTTCGCCGCCCTGACCCTCTCCCGCTCGGCCTCGAGGTCGAAGGCGGGGAGAGCCGGGAAACGGTAGTCCCGGATCTTCGAGAAATCCGCGAGGGGGTGCTTTTGGATCACGCCGCGGATCCCGTCGATGGCGCCCTTCCACTCCACGCCGAACTCGTCGGTATAGAAGATTTCCCGGTCCACCTCGTCCCCCTCCTTCGGCACCAGGTCCCAGCGCATCTTTTTCTCCCCGGCGATGAGGGGGTGGGAGGCCAGAAGCTCCTCCACCGCGCGGGGGTCGTAGTGACTGAAGACCGAAGCGTTCACCGAGAATTCGACCGGGATGTGGGCGGGATGCCCGAAGCGGATAGTGCGGAGAATGTTTTCGCGTTCTGTCATAATTTCACCTCGTCGGAAAAATCCCGAAGAAAAAGGAGGCGCGAAGGGCCGTCCTTCGGCAAAACCGCCCCGGAAAGCGTCTTGGCTTTCCGGGGCGGCGTCTCTTTTTGCTTTTTTACCGGTCGGAACGGCTTTCCGGCCACGACGGAGACGGCCCCGTCCGGGTTATCCGTCCGCGCTTATTTCTGGACCATTCTGGCCACTTCGGCCGCGAAATCGTCCTGCTTCTTTTCCAGGCCTTCGCCCTTCTCGTAGCTTTCGAATTTCACGAGCCTGATCTTGCCGCCCAGCTCCTTGCCGGCGTTCTCAAGATACTTGCCGGTGGTGATGGAATCGTCCTTGATGAAGGCCTGGTCCACGACGCAGACTTCCTGGAAGAACTTGTTGATGCGGCCGGCGACGATCTTTTCGGCGATGTTCTGGGGCTTGCCCTCTTTCATGGCCTGCTGGATCAGGAAGTCCTTTTCCTTGGCGACGGCTTCGGCGGGCACTTCCTCGCGGGAAGCGTAGAGGCCGCGGCCGGCGGCGAGCTGCAGACCGAAGGCGATCTGCATGCAGACGTCCTTGCAGACGCGATCCAGCGCCTCGGAGGGTTCGATGCCTTCCACGGCGAAGCTGGCGATGACGCCGATCTTGCCGTGCATATGGTCGTAAGCTGCGTTGTAGCCGTCGTCGTACACCACGAAGCGGCGGAGCTTCAGGTTTTCGCCGATCTTGAAGATCTTGTCCTTCAAAGCTTCGGAAACGGTGAACTGATCGTCGAACTTGCATTCCAGAAGGGCGTCGACGTCCTTCGGCTCTTCCTTCGCGATGACGTCGGCGACGTCCTTGACAAAGGTCTTGAAAACTTCGTTCTTGGCCACGAAGTCGGTCTCGGAGTTGACCTCCAGCATGACGGCCTTCTTGCCTCCGTCGTAAACCGCCGGATACACGACGCCCTCGGCGGCGATGCGGGTGGCCTTCTTCGCCGCGGCGGCGAGACCCTTTTCACGCAGAATGTTGACCGCCTTGTCGTAATCGCCCTCGGCCTCGACCAGAGCTCTCTTGCAGTCCATCATGCCCGCGTTGGTCATTTCACGCAGGACCTGGACCTGTTTTGCCGTAATGACTACTGCCATATTATAAAACTTCCTTTCTTGATTTCAGAGCGCCGGGACAAAATCACTCGGCCTTGGGTCCCTCGGCGGGAGCCTCCGCGGGGGCGGCGGCTTCTTCGGCGGGGGCGGCTTCCTCGGTCTGCTCGCCCTGGCGGCCTTCGATGACGGCGTTTGCCATGGTGGAGGCGATCAGCTTGATGGCGCGGATGGCGTCGTCGTTGCCGGGGATGACGAAATCGACTTCGTCAGGATCGCAGTTGGTGTCGACGATGGCGACCACGGGGATGCCGAGCTTGCGGGCTTCGGCGATGGCGATCTTTTCCTTGCGCGGGTCGACGACGAAGACGGCGCCGGGGAGCTTCTTCATTTCCTTGATACCGCCCAGGTACTTTTCGAGCTTTTCGATCTCGCCGGTGAGCTTCGCCACTTCCTTCTTCGGGAGCATGTCGAAGGTGCCGTCGGATTCCATTCTCTTCAGCTCGTTCAGGCGAACGACGCGGCCGCGGATGGTGGTGAAGTTGGTCATCATGCCGCCGAGCCATCTGGCGTTCACGTAGAACATGCCGGAGCGCTCCGCTTCTTCACGGATGGCGTCCTGCGCCTGCTTCTTGGTGCCGACGAAGAGGATGGATTCGCCGTTCGCCGCGATGTCGCGCACGAACATGTAGGCTTCTTCCAGCTTCTTCACGGTCTTCTGCAGGTCGATGATATAGATGCCGTTGCGCTCGGTGAAGATGTACTTCGCCATTTTGGGGTTCCAGCGTCTCGTCTGGTGTCCGAAGTGGACGCCCGCTTCGAGGAGCTGCTTCATAGAGATGACTGCCATGTGTTTTTTCCTCCTTATTCGTTATTACCTCCACGCGCGGAATCGCTCCGTGACCCTCCCGGAAGGAGGAACGCCGCCGTGAAACGGCACTCGGCGCACGGATCCGCGGTGTGTGTAATACATACTTGATTATATTACCACGGGAGCGAGGCTTTGTCAAGGATTTCTTTTGCCGGAAAGCGCGGTTTTCCCGAAAAAAGCGCTCTTCTCCCCTCCCTCCTGCCGCCTTTTCTCCCGGGCGGAGAAAGCGCCGCGCCGGGGATCCGGCGCGGCGGCTTTTGTGAAACGGAGCTTTATTCGAGTCTCAGCGGTCGAAGGGGTTTTCGCTCGGGTATCTTTCGGACTTCGGGTGGTTATATTCCACGTCGGTGCAGCCCAGAAGCCGGAAGAGATCGAAGAGCACCTTGCCGTGATGGCCGAAGGCCACCGCGCCGTGATGGGGATATCTCTTCTCGATCAGGACGTGGCGGTAGAAGCGCTTCATCTCGCTGATGGCGAACACGCCGATGCCGCCGAAGGAGCGGGTGGGCACCGGAAGCACCTCGCCCTCGGCC
>CACYBP010000196.1 GCA_902772625.1 Oscillospiraceae bacterium | reverse complement strand
TGGAACGTCGAAAAGCGCGTGATCTTTGCGGAATTCGAGGAGAGCCACCGCCTCCTGACCAAGGCGATGGAAAAGCTTCTGTAAACGCACAGGATCCGCCAAATAGAGCTGAAAGGCTCCGGGAACGGTTTCGTTCCCGGAGCCTTCTTTCTCCTCTTTGGCCGTGCCGGTTTCGCGGTCCTTCCTCTCCCAAAGCCGCGGGAGCGAACCGTGATCTTTCCCGGCTCACGGATTTCCGCTTCCCGCCGCATTCGTGACCCCATATCCCAATTCGGCCAGACAATCGAAGATCACGCTCTCGATGAAGGCGGGCCAATCGGTATAGGTTCCTTCTTCGAAGAACCGGGGAATGCCGTCTTCATGCGTCATGGCTTCCACCCACCGTCTTGCGACCGGTTCCGTCCTTTCATCCAGGACGTCACGGAGCTGCTGTTCTCTCGTTTCCCGGTCCACCGTGCGCATATCGCACACAGTTGCGACCTGCCCCGTAAGTCAGGCCGGCGAAAAGGACCTCCTGTCGATCCGGGCGATGACGGCGTCTGCCGTTTCCCGGTTCTCCGCTTTCATCCGCTCCTGTTCCGATGGCGGCAGATCCCGGCATGGCGGCCTATCCCTGCTCGGCAAGATAGATTGACACGCGGTTCTGAATATACTCCGCGGCCTTACGGGCGGTGATCTCGTGCGCGAAAAAGCGAAGCGCTTCCTCCACGACGACCTTTCCGATCTCCCAGTTTGCTCCGCCGCCGAAATGGTCGGCGCTTTCCAGGATCTTTCTTCCCTTTTCGCAGTTCGCGCGGATCTCCTCCCCGGTAAGCGAGCTGAATTCGTCGTGAACGGCGTCCTCCACCATCCTCTCAAAGGCCGGGATATTGACCGGCATGCCGAAATCGCCCCGTCCCTTTTTCACCAGAAAATCATACTGCGTTTCCCCGGAAAGCATCCACGCAAGGAAAGCCCCGGCACTTTTCTTCACCCGGCTTTCTTTCAGAACGCCGCAAAGGACCGACGGATCCACGGCAAACCCCGCGTTCTTTCCCGTCGGAGCGGGAAAGAGGGCCGCACGGTGACCGTAGGGCAGGGAGGTCTCTCCGCTCCCCTTGACGTCTTCAAAGAAGTATTCCATGACGCCGTCCTCCGGCCTGCATATTTCCCAATAGGGATAGAAAAGGGGACGGATCCCTCTTGTGTTGGCGGAAACCGTATCCTGATCGGGCGCATAGCGATCGCAGAACTCCAGCATGGCGAGAAAATCCTCGTCATCAAACCGGCATTCGGCCTTTTCCCGGTCCACCCAGGAGGCGAGCCCGTGGATCAGGATCTGGTTCAGCGCCAGTTCTTTGGTCTGGAATCTGTAAAAATTCTGAGGCTCCAGCCGGTCCAGCGTCGCGATCAGATCCCGCATATCGTTGAAACGGCCGCCTGCCTCCTCCACCACGGTTTCGGGAAGAAGCATCCCCTCCACCGTGACGCCTGCCGGGATCATATAGATTTCCCCCTCCATCCGGCAGACGTCAAGAAGATTGGGGAAAATCTTATCGGGCGAGATCGCCTCGCCGGTCACCTCGTCCAAAGGCGCGAGCAGCCCCCGTTTGGCATAGGTCTCCATATATCCCGCGTCGTCCGCGGCCACCATATCGATTTCCTGATTCAGCACCGCAAGATTCAGTTTTTCCACGCTTTCGTATTCCCGGACCTCCACCTTCTCGTCGGATGTGAGGTTGTAACTCGCGATCATCTCCGCGAAGAGTCCCCCGTAATGAAGGACTCCGAGCGTCACCATACCGCGTCCCTCTTTTTCCCCGTCGCCTTCAGCCCGCGCCTCTCCCAGGGTCAAAAGGATCAGGCTTTTCCCGGAAAGCAGAAGCACCCTTTTTTCATCCAGCGGTTCGATGCTCCGGAGTGCCGAAGGATTGACCCCAAAGACGGTCAGGTTTCCGAGATTTTGCAGGATCCTGCCGTCGGTGCGGTAAAGGAGGCTGCCGTCCGCGAAATAATTCCACTTCCCGTCGCACCCGCAGGATATGCCCCCGACGCTGACGCCCCCGGCGCGCACCGGATCTCCGAGGCCTTTTTCGGTCAAGGGATACAGGACGGCGTACCGGCCGGTCACCTTTTCGATATTGACCGGGTCGAAGTCGACGTGCTGCGCCGCAAGATAGACGATCCCGTCAAGGCTCCAGAAGCCGAGATAACTCTCCCCGAACCTGAGCTCCAGCGGGATTTCTTCCCCGGAAACGAGGATCCGGTCCCCGAAAAGCGCGTATTCCCCGTATACGACCCGGGGGACGTCGTCGTTTTCGTTTCTTTTCCATTCCCCGGGCACAAAGTCGCTTCCCAGCCTGGCCGTCATGCCGCCCCGGGCGACATAAAGGCCGTCCCCGTCCCGGTACAGCTCCTCAAGTTCCTCTTCTCCGGTATAGATCTCTTTGCCGGTGACCTGAAGCTTTTCTTCGCTTCCCTCCGGGATTGAGAAAAGGACGGGGATCTCCTCTTCAGCTCCGCCCCCTTTCTTTTCGCCGCAGGCGGCGAAAAGAAGGAGCGTCATGCAGAGCGCCATCCAGAGCGCAAGTATTCTCTTTTTCATTCGCGTTTCCCCCTTTTGCCCATGGCGCCGGAAACGCATACGACCCGGCGTTATCCTTATCATAACACCGGGTTGTATCCAGGTTGTATCAGAGTTGTATCCAAGTTGTATCCGGACGGGGGTTTTTGCTTTTTTCTTTCAGGAAAAGCCGGTGCCGCCTCCCCTCTCCGGCCCGCCAGACAAAAAAGGCCCGGGAACAGGATCGTTCCCGG
>CACYBP010000195.1 GCA_902772625.1 Oscillospiraceae bacterium | reverse complement strand
GATCGCGCCGTCCATCTGAGCAGCGCCGGTGATCATGTTCTTGATATAGTCGGCGTGGCCCGGGCAGTCAACGTGAGCATAGTGACGGTTGGCGGTCTGATACTCGACGTGAGCGGTGTTGATCGTGATACCGCGGGCTTTCTCTTCCGGAGCCTTATCGATCTGATCGTAGGCGGTGAAGTTGGCCCAGGTCGGATCTACGAGGGAAAGGTACTTGGTGATAGCGGCGGTAAGGGTGGTCTTGCCGTGGTCAACATGGCCAATCGTACCAATATTAACATGCGGCTTGGTGCGTTCGAATTTTGCCTTTGCCATGAGTATTTCCTCCTTGTTTTTGGTCGATACTATTCTACCCTAAACGGGCTTGAATTGCAAGTATATTTTTCGTTTATCAGCGGTCGTTCCCGCCGATCAGGGTCTCCAGCTTCTGCTTGGGCACTTCGACGTAGCAGCTCGGCTCCATCGAGTAGGTGCCGCGGCCCTGGGTTGAGCTTCTGAGCGAGGTGGCGTAGCCGAACATTTCGGACAGCGGCACCTGCGCGGTGATCATCTGCGTACCCATGGTGCTTTCAAGCGACTGGATCTGGCCGCGTCTGGACGAGATATCGCCGACCACGTCGCCCATATACTCGTCCGCAACCACGACGACCACCTTCATCACCGGCTCCAGAAGGATCGGACCGGCCTTCTTCATCGCTTCTTTGAACGCCATGGAACCGGCGATCTTGAAGGCGAGCTCGGAGGAGTCCACCTCGTGGAACGAACCGTCGTACAGGGTGACCTTGCAGTCCACCACGTTGTACCCGGCAAGTACGCCCGATTCCATCGCGCCGCGGATACCGGCCTCCACCGCAGGAATGTATTCCTTCGGGATGGCGCCGCCCACGATCTTGTTGATGAATTCGAAGCCCTTGCCCGATTCGTTGGGCTCGAGGATGATCTTGACGTGGCCGTACTGGCCCTTGCCGCCCGACTGGCGGGCGTATTTGGTTTCCTGCTCGACTCTCTTGGTGACGGTCTCCTTGTAAGCCACCTGGGGCTTGCCCACGTTGGCCTCCACCTTGAATTCGCGCAGCATCCGGTCGACGATGATCTCCAGATGGAGCTCGCCCATACCGGCGATGATGGTCTGTCCGGTTTCCTGATCGGTATAGGTCCGGAAGGTGGGATCCTCCTCCGCAAGCTTCTGCAGAGCGATCGCCATCTTGTCCTGACCCGCCTTGGTCTTCGGCTCGATGGCCACGCGGATGACCGGCTCCGGGAATTCCATGGACTCCAGAATGATCGGAGCCTTTTCATCGCAGAGCGTGTCGCCCGTGGTGGTGTTTTTCAGGCCGATGGTGGCGGCGATGTCGCCGGAATAGACCGTTTCGATGTCCTCGCGGTGATTGGCGTGCATCAGAAGGATGCGCCCGAGGCGCTCCCTCTGCTTCTTCGTGGAGTTCAGAGCGGTGGAACCGCTGGTAAGCGTCCCCGAATAGACCCGGAAGAAGCACAGCCGTCCCACGAAGGGGTCGGTCATGATCTTGAACGCCAGAGCCGAGAAGGGCTCCTCGTCAGAGGGCTTGCGCTCGGTCTCCTCACCGGTGTCGGGATCCACGCCCTTGATCGCCTCTTTGTCCAGAGGAGAGGGCATGTAATCCACCACCGCGTCCAGAAGCTTCTGCACGCCGCGGTTGCGGTGAGACGAGCCGCAGAGGACCGGGATCATTCTCACGCTGACGGTTCCCCGGCGGATGGCCTTTCTGATCAGGGCGGGATCGATCTCCTCCCCCTCCAGATAGAGCTCCATCAGCTCGTCGTCGAATTCCGACGCGGCCTCCAGAAGACCGGCGCGGTATTCATCGGCCAGGTCCCGCAGGTCGGAAGGGATCTCCTCCACCGTGATTTCCTTGCCTAAATCGTCGTGATAGATATAGGCCTTCATTTCCACAAGATCGATCAGGCCGACGAAGTCGTCCTCGGCGCCGATGGGCAGCTGGATCGGCACGGCGTTGCATTTCAGCCGCTCCTTCATCATGCTGACCACCCGGAAAAAGTCGGCGCCCATGATGTCCATCTTGTTGACGTACGCCATACGGGGGACGTGATATTTGTCCGCCTGATGCCATACGGTTTCGGACTGGGGTTCAACGCCGCCCTTTGCGCAGAATACCGTGACGGAACCGTCAAGTACCCGGAGGCTTCTTTCCACCTCAACGGTGAAATCGACGTGGCCCGGCGTGTCGATGATGTTGATGCGGTTGCCGTTCCAGTGACAGGTGGTGGCGGCGGAGGTGATGGTGATGCCTCTCTCCTGCTCCTGCTCCATCCAGTCCATGGTGGCGGTGCCCTCATAAACCTCGCCGAGCTTATAGTTGACACCCGTATAATACAGGATGCGCTCGGTGGTCGTCGTCTTGCCGGCATCGATATGCGCCATGATCCCGATATTTCTTGTTAATTCCAAAGGAAACTGCCTTGGCATTGTCTGCTCCATGTCCCGGCGATCCGGTTTTTTGGGAGAGGCCGCGCTGATCGCCGAAGCGCGGCGTCGAAAGAAAGCGAATTACCAGCGGAAATGAGCGAAAGCCTTGTTGGCTTCGGCCATCTTGTGGGTATCTTCGCGCTTTTTCACGGCGTTGCCGGTGTTGTTGGACGCATCCAGGATCTCGCCTGCAAGGCGCTCCGACATGGTGCGTTCGCCCCTGCTTCTCGCATAGGACACCAGCCAACGAATGCCGAGGGTCTGTCTTCTTTCGGGACGGACCTCAAGCGGTACCTGATAGGTAGAACCGCCGACGCGGCGAGCCTTGACCTCCAGCATGGGCATGATGTTGTCCATGGCCTGGGTGTAGACTTCCAGCGCGTTCTTCCCGCTCTTTTCGGCGATGATCTCAAACGCATCGTAAACGATCTTCTGGGCTACGCCCTTCTTACCGTCGTACATAATGCCGTTGATGAGTTTGGAGACCTGGACCGAATTGTAGATCGGATCGGCCAGAACTTCTCTCTTCGGTACGTTACCTCTTCTGGGCACTAAAACTTCCCTCCTTCTTCAGGAATACTTAAGGTACTCGATTTCGTGTCTTTCACACGACTCGTTCGTGCCCGTATCTATATCAAAACGGGCATTTCAGATTTTTTCGGCTTACTTCTTGCCGGCCTTCGGACGCTTCGCGCCGTACTTGCTTCTCGCCTGCATACGGTTGGCGACGCCCTGGGTGTCCAGCTTGCCTCTGATGATATGATACCGGACGCCAGGCATGTCTTTGACACGGCCGCCGCGGATCATGACCACCGAGTGCTCCTGGAGATTGTGTCCTTCTCCGGGGATATAGCTGGTGACCTCCATGCCGTTGGTAAGGCGGACACGGGCGATCTTTCTCATAGCCGAATTCGGCTTCTTCGGCGTATCGGTCTTGACAACCGTGCAGACGCCGCGCTTTTGAGGAGAGCTGAGATTGGTCTGCTCCTTGCGCAGGGTGTTCAGTCCGACCTGCAGCGCAGGGGTGGTGGACTTGTTGACGACCGATTCTCTGCCTTTTCTCACAAGCTGATTAAAGGTGGGCATTATTTTCCTCCTTTCCCACGTTTTCTCTATTGTAACCCAAAGGGCCACAAACTATTTCGTAAGGGCGACGGCGGCGGCGCCGATCTCAATGGAGGCCTTCTTCCCCAGATCGCGCATGCTGTGCGACCCGTCCACGGGGATCGCGTTTTCCTCCGCAAGCCTTCTCAGAGGACCGACGACGGCTTCCGAGGCGTCGCGCGCGAGATAGATCTTTTCCGCGCGCCCCGCGAGCAGTGCCTTCATGACCGCTTTCGCGCCGCAGACCGTTTTCTTTCCTTCCGGAGGCATGGTGTTCACCGCTCCTTTGCCGAAGGGATCCGATCCCGGTCCGGACGCATCCCGCCCTGGTTTCTCCCCCGCCGCCCGGTGGGAAGCCGGAGAGGCGGAAGGCGGGTCAAATGCCGACGGAATCGGCATTTGACCGCTTTTTTTATTATATCCTGTTTTTCCCTTTTTGTCAATGCCGGGCTTTTTTATTCCTCAGTTTCTGCGTTTTGCACATCGAAATCATCGGCCTCGCCGCCAGTTTCGGCATTTTCGGCCAAGTCGTCGTCGTCAAAATTCAGATCCTCGTCGTCCTTTTCATCCGATCCGGAGGCGCGGAGGTCCCGGCCGGGTTCAGGATAGACGTCGTCGTCCTCGTCGTCCTCGGGCATGTAGCACTTCAGGCCGGAGCCCGCGGGGATGAGCTTGCCGATGATGACGTTTTCCTTCAGACCGATCAGCGGATCGACCTTGCCGCGGATGGCCGCCTCAGTCAGGACGCGGGTGGTCTCCTGGAACGAAGCCGCGGACAGGAAGGAATCGGTGGCAAGCGACGCCTTGGTGATGCCGAGGAGGGTGGGGCTGAATTCCACGAGGCGGTAATCCTCGCCGTTTTCGTCCTTCTCCCCTCTGTCGATCTTCTCCTGCAGCTCTTCGTTGAGACGAAGGACCTCGTTGCGGTCCACCGAGGAGCCCACGAGAAGATCGGTGGAGCCGTTCTGTTCGATGCGGACCTTGTTCATCATCTGACGGATGATGACCTCGATGTGCTTGTCGTTGATATCCACGCCCTGCTGGCTGTAGGCGCGCTGGACTTCCTGAATGATATAGGCTTCCACCGCCTCGGGGCCGCGGGTGCGCAGGATGTCCTGCGGCGCGAAGGCGCCCTCGGTGAGTTCCCTGCCGCGTTCGATGACTTCGCCCTCGGCGACGCGGATCCCGGCGCTGACGGGCACCTGGTAGACGCGGGTCTCTCCGCCTTCGGCGTCGGTGATGACGATATCGCGCATGGTGGGTTTCTTGGTTTCCCGGATCTGCACCGTGCCGCCGATGTCCGAAAGGACCGCGGTACGCTTGGGCTTGCGGGCTTCGAAGAGCTCTTCCACGCGCGGAAGACCCTGGGTGATATCCTGCACGTCGTGGCCGGCGATACCGCCGGTGTGGAAGGTGCGCATGGTAAGCTGGGTGCCGGGTTCGCCGATGGACTGGGCGGCGATGATGCCCACCGCTTCGCCGATGCCGATGGGCTCTCCGGTGGCCAGGTTGGAGCCGTAGCACTTCGCGCAGACGCCCACCGCAGAGCGGCAGGCCAGGATCGAGCGGGTCTCCACCTGGGTGATGCCTTTGGCGATGATCCGGTCGGCGTCCTTTTCATCCATCAGCTTATCCTTGCTGACCAGGATCTCCCCGGTCTCGGGATCGACGAGATCGTTCACGAGATACCGGCCGAGAAGCCTGTTGCGGAAGGGCTCGATCACCGACTTGGTATCGGCGATCTCAGACACCATGATGCCCTTTTTGGTGCCGCAGTCCTCTTCGCGGACGATGACGCTCTGGGAAACGTCCACCAGACGGCGGGTCAGATAACCCGAGTCGGCGGTGCGCAGCGCCGTATCGGCAAGGCCCTTGCGGGCGCCGCGGGCGGCGATGAAGTATTCCAGAACCGTCAGGCCTTCGCGATAGTTGGCCTTGATCGGGATCTCGATGGTCTGTCCGGCGGTGTTGGAGATGTTGCCGCGCATGCCGGCGAGCTGACGCAGCTGGTTCATGGAGCCGCGGGCGCCGGAGTCCAGCATCATCCAGATGGGGTTATACCGGTCGAAGCCGTCGCGCAGGGCGTTGGTCACGTCGTCGGTGGTCTTTTCCCATTCGCGGATGGCCAGACGCTTGCGCTCGTCGTTGGTGATGAAGCCGCGTTTGAACTGGTTTTCGATCTTGATGATCTTCTTTTCGGTCTCGGCCACCAGCTCGTACTTCTTCTGGGGAACCACGATATCCGAAACCGAGAAGGTCAGGGCGCCCTGAGTGGAGTATTTGAAGCCCAGAGCCTTGATGTTGTCCATGACCTCGGCGGTGCGGGCGAAGCCGAACCGGTCGATGCACTTGCCGAGGATCTTGCCCAGAAGCGATTTGCCGCAGGGCGTGGTGATCTCCAGGTCCAGGAAGGTCTCGGGGTTCTCCCGATCCACAAACCCCAGGCTCTGGGGCACCTTTTCGTTGAAGATGATCTGGCCCATGGTGCAGTCCACCAGGCGCGAAACGGTCTTTCCGCCGATCTCGCCGGTGCGGCGCACCTTGATGGGAGAATGGATGCCGATGACCTTGTTTTCGTAGGCGAGGATCGCCTCGTCGAAGGATCCGAAGATCTTGCCGGTGCCTTCCTCGTCCCGGGTGATGGTCAGGTAGTAGCAGCCCAGGACCATATCCTGCGTCGGCACCGTCACAGGGCGTCCGTCGGCGGGCTTGAGCAGGTTATTGGCCGAAAGCATCAGGAAGCGGGCCTCGGCCTGCGCCTCGGCGGAAAGCGGGACGTGGACCGCCATCTGGTCGCCGTCGAAGTCGGCGTTGAAGGCGGTGCAGACCAGAGGATGCAGCTTGATGGCGCGGCCTTCCACCAGCACCGGCTCGAAGGCCTGGATGCCCAGTCTGTGCAGAGTCGGGGCGCGGTTGAGCAGCACCGGATGCTCCTTGATCACGTCTTCGAGGGCGTCCCACACCTCGGTGCGGGCTCTTTCGACCATCTTTTTGGCCGATTTGATGTTGTTGGCGAGGCCGTCGGAGCCCAGCTTCTTCATGACGAAGGGCTTGAAAAGCTCCAGAGCCATCTCCTTGGGCAGACCGCACT